>DASCML010000070.1:0-11139 GCA_036010925.1 Dehalococcoidia bacterium
CACGAACGGGTCCAGCGTGCTCCGGTACTCTCGCGGCACCTCATCTCCACGAGGAAACTGCGAACTTACCGGAATGTGCGTGTGCTCCGGAAACCAGATGGAGTCGAGGCCTACGTCTTCAGCTGCCCTCGCGGCCTCCGCCGGTGTTATCGAGTAGCCGGTGACAAACAAACTCACGCCAAACTTCACGATGTACCTCCTGACCGTCGCGTGAGGTTAGCAGGTCGGCGCCTCGCGACGCCCTATCCTCCCGGTCTGTTCTTCCATTGACGCACCACTCGGCGATGAGTAGATTCCGCGCCGAATGGCAAAACATCTCGAGGGCAAAGTCGCGATCGTCACCGGTGGTGCTGGCGGCATGGGATCGCAAGTCTGCCGCATCTTTGCTGAACAGGGAGCGAGCGTCATCGTGGCCGATACCGGCGGAGACGTTGAAGGACGCTCCGGAGTCGACGCCTCCAGGGTCCAGGCCGTGGTCGACTCCATCACGACTGCTGGCGGAAGCGCGGTCGGGGCCACGGGCGACATCGCCGACATGGAATACGCCGAGAGTCTGGTCAGGACGGCGCTCGACACCTACGGCAAGCTCGACAGCCTCGTGTGCACTCACGGGATCCTTCGCGAGCGAATGGTCTTCAACATGACCGAGGACGAGTGGGACGAAGTCGTTCGCGTCCATCTCAAGGGCTGCTTCACTGCAACAAAGTTCGCCTCGATCTACTGGCGGCAAACGCGAACCGGCGGCAGCATTATCTACTTCAGCTCCTTAGCGGGCATTAGGGGGGGCGCAGGACAGCCGAATTATTCGGCGGCTCATGCAGGGAAGATCGGACTGATGCTTTCCACCGCCAACGCGCTCGGGCGCTACGGCGTCAGAGTCAACTGCATTTCCCCTGGCGCGTCTACGCGGATGACGGACCGAGGGCGACTGGTCGACCGCGGAGGACCGGCGCCCAGTCTTTCGGCTGAGGGTACCGAGCGCGACCCGAAGAATGTCGTTCCCCCGGTCGTTTACTTGGCTTCCGACGCGGGTTCGAACATCACTGGCCGCATCATCGGTGCGGTCGGACACAAGCTTACGATGTGGCGGGAGCCGACCTGGGATTCCGCGATTTATTCAGAGACCCCCGTTTGGGATATCGACGAACTGTTTCGGGTCATGCCTGAGACACTTGGCGCCGGCGGCTGGCATCCCGCGCCACCCACATCCCCTTAGGTGACCTGATGGCTACGAAACACCTTGACGGCAAAGTCGCGATCATTACCGGTGCTGCAGGCGGGATCGGCAGAGGCGTGTGCGACGCCTTTTCGGCACAGGGCGCCCGCCTGGTAGTTACCGATACTGGCGGCGATGTCGAAGGACGGTCGGGGATCGATTCTGCTCGAGTTGACGCCGTCGCGGGCCGGGTCCAGACGGCGGGAGGAGAGGCCGTAGCAGTTGCTGGCGACATTGCCGATCTGGCCGTCGCCGAGCAGGTGGTCCGAACTGCACTGGACACATACGGAAAGCTGGACACCCTGATCTGCACCCACGGTATTTTACGTGAACGCATGATCTTCAATATGACCGAGGATGAATGGGATGAGGTGGTTCGGGTCCATCTTAAAGGTTGCTTCGCACCGACGAAGTTTGCATCCATCTACTGGCGTCAGTCCCAAACCGGCGGCAGCATCATCTACGTGACGTCGGATGCTGGCATCGTTGGGGGCGCTGGACAGCCGAACTATTCTGCCGCCCACGCCGGGAAGCTGGGTCTCATGAGATCGAACGCTCTCGCCCTCAAGAAGTACGGCGTAACCTGCAACGCGATAGCACCATCGGCATCCACCAGGATGACGGACCGGGGGCGCATGGTTGATCGGGCGGCTCCGGCGCCGAGTCTGGGTGCAGCGGGGACGGCGCGAGACCCGGCAGCCATCGCACCAATTGCCGTCTGGTTGGCTTCGGATGATGCATCCGAAGTCTCAGGTCGAATCTTCGGAGCCGGTGGGCACCGAATCAGCGTTTACCGCGACCCCGTCCAGGAGCGCGTGCTGATGGGCCGCAGTCCGATGTTTGATATCGACTGGCTGTTCCAGCATTGGGACGACACGCTCGGCCAGGACCGTCTGTTCCCCGAGCCCATTCGCCAGCTCGGTGCTCCGCCGTCAACACCGTCGACCCCTTCTCCGAAGCCCTCGACTTAGGAGAAGGTCCGAACTGTTCGTCGAGGAACCTGTTAGGGCCGAGTTCCGAACGGCCGCTTTGAACATCTCTTGAGGCAGCTGCCAGAAGGCTTCTACCCTCGGGCCGGTCCGACGTAGACCGGAACCGGTGAGCGTTCTTGGAGTGCGTTCGGCGACGCTCGAAGGACTTACCCCACGCCCCGGCGACACGTTGGCCCGGTGACCGGTATGATCATGCGCTGTGCCGTATGCCGGGGTGGCTGCGGCGAAATGCATCGAAGGGGCGGAAGTCAGAGCACATGGACAATTTCACCTACGCTGCTCCCCGAACGCTTGGGGAGGCTTACGCCCTCCTCGCTAACGGCCAGAGCACCACATTCCTCGCCGGAGGAACGGACGTCATCGTCCAGCTCCGGGAGGCCCGTAAGCACTGCGATCAGTTGATCGACCTTAAGCACATACCGGAGCTGATGTCCCTTACTCTCCGCTCCGATGGCAGCCTGGCGATCGGTGCCGCAATGCCATGTGCAGAGATCTACGAGAACGCCGAAGCGACTCGAGCCTTCCCGGCCCTCATTGATGTGGCGACCCTCATCGGCGGTATCCAGATCCAGGGACGGGCAAGCCTCGGCGGGAACCTTTGCAACGCAAGCCCTGCTGGCGACTCTGCCTGCGCTCTTGCGGTCCAGGGCGCGCGGCTGCTGATCGGTTCATCTTCGGGCGAGCGTGAGATCGTTGTTGAGGATCTGTTCGCGGGTCCCGGCGAAAATACTCTCAAGCCTGGCGAGATCCTTGTCCAGATTATGATCCCGGCTCAGCCTGCTAACTCCGGCGCTAGGTATATCCGATTTATCCCCAGGAACGAGATGGACATCGCCGTGGCGTCAGCCGGCGCACGGATCACCCTCGCGCCCGGAGGCGACACCATCGAAAGCGCGAAGATCGCCATCGGAGCGGTCGCGCCGACGCCATTGGTCGTCGAGGAGGCAGGCGCCGCGCTTGAGGGCCAAGCGCCGGGCGAGGAGGCTTTCGCCCGAGCCGGCCAGTTAGCAGCGGACGCGGCCCGTCCAATAACTGACATGCGCGGGTCCGCTGCCCAGAGGAAGCATCTCAGTTCGGTTCTCACAAGGCGCGCGCTGGAAGGCGCACTGAGCAGAGCCAAGGAGGCACGGTAAAGGCATGGCGAGGACACACGTAGTCACCACGATTAACGGCAGCGAGACGGAATTTCTCGCCGAACCCCGGGAGAGCCTACTCTCAGTTCTTCGTGAGACGCTCGGACTCACGGGCGCCAAAGAAGGGTGTAACAACGGCAACTGCGGAGCGTGCAACGTCCTTTTCAACGGACGGCTGGTAAATGCATGCTGTGTACTCGCAGTGGAAGCTCAGGAAGCTTCGATCACC
This sequence comes from Dehalococcoidia bacterium, assembly GCA_036010925.1. Lineage (GTDB taxonomy): Bacteria > Chloroflexota > Dehalococcoidia > Tepidiformales > Tepidiformaceae > DASCML01. The sequence goes on from DASCML010000070.1 coordinate 3,571, forward strand.
ACGGCTGAAGGCATCGCCAACGGCGCGGGCCTACACCCGGTGCAGCAGGCCTTCTTGGAGGAGGCAGCACTCCAGTGTGGCATCTGTACACCGGGGTTCATCGTCGCCGCCGTAGCTCTTCTTGGAAAAGAGCCTGATGCCGATGAGCAGAGAATCCGCGCCTACCTTGCCGGAAATCTTTGCCGCTGCACTGGGTACGACAAGATTATTCGCGCGGTCCAAAAAGCTGGAGAGAAAATGCAGCAAGGAGCTTCCGCATGACCTCAGCCGAAAAGCCGGACTTCAAAGTTGTTGGAACGCGGCCGATCCGCCCCGACGGTGTGGAGAAAGTCACCGGCCGCGCCCGCTACGGCGCAGACACGCATCCTCCGGGACTGGCTTATGCACAGATCCTGAGATCGCCTCATGCTCACGCTCGAATTGTCTCGGTCGACCTATCCGAAGCAGAAAAGAGCCCCGGAGTCCTCGCAGTTGCTACTCATTCGGATCTTCCCGCTGCAGAAGATAAGACCGAGGCGGTTGGCGAGGGGGCCGTCAACATCAAGGAACTAAGCGAACTCATTCTTGCGTCCGAAAAAGTTCTCTTCGCAGGTCACGGAATTGCCGCTGTGGCCGCGCAGACGCAGAACCAGGCGGACGATGCTGTAGCGAAGATCAAGGTCGAGTACGAACTTCTCCCGGCAGTCCTCGACGTGCGCGATGCAATGCGCGACGATGCGCCGATTCTAGACGAATCACGGCGCACGAAGGAACTTGGCGGGGAGACGAGCGACAGGCCGAGCAACATCGCGTCTCATTCGCAGTTCGCCGCTGGCGATGTCGAAGCCGGATTTGCTGAGGCTGACCTGATAGTCGAGCGCGCGTTTACGACGAAGATGGTCCACCAGGGATATATCGAACCCCATTCGTCTACAGCGATGTGGAATCCGGACGATACGATCGCTGTCTGGACCAGCACACAGGGCCCCTTTGCGGTCCGGTCGCAGGTTGCGGAAATACTGCGCCGTTCACTCGGGAGCATCCGAGTCACGCCTATGGAAATCGGCGGTGGGTTTGGTGGCAAGATGACCATCTATCTTGATGCCATTGCGGCGGTTCTCTCGCGCAAGATCGGGCGGCCCGTGAAGATGTCGATGTCGAGGCGTGACGTGTTTGAGGCCTCTGGCCCAACGAGTGGCACGGCGATCCGAATGAAGATGGGGGTCAAGGACGGGAAGATCACCGCCGCTGAGGCATCGCTGACCTACGAGGCAGGCGCTTTCGCAGGCTCCTCAGTGGGCGCCGGTGCCATGTGCATGCTGGCTCCCTACAGCATCGAAAACATTAAGCTCGACACTTACGACGTCGTCGTGAACAAGCCGAAGACGGCAGCCTACCGGGCTCCTGGTGCGCCGGCTGCCGCATTCGCCTCGGAGCAGGTGATCGATGAGATCACCAAGCAGTTGGACGTTGATCCGTTGCAGTTCCGCTTGCAGAACTCCTCCAGGGAGGGGACCAAGATGGTGACCGGGATGGTCTTTCCGACCATCGGCCACGAGGAGTGTGTCCAAGCTGCGCTTGACTCACCGCACTACAAGACGCCAATCGAAGGCCCTAATCGTGGTCGTGGGGTCGCATCGGGCTTCTGGTTCAACGGGGGAATGCAGTCGAGCGTGGCCGCATCGGTCAACCCTGATGGCTCGGTGAACCTCACGGAGGGATCGCCTGACATCGGTGGCACACGTGCATCGCTCTCGATGCAATTGGCCGAGTCACTCGGGGTGTCTTATGAGGACATCCGACCGGCGGTCGTTGACACCGACTCGATTGGACATAACGACGTGACCGGCGGCTCCAGGACGACGTTCGCGTCAGGGCTCGCCGTATACGAGGCTGGCCAGGCTGTTGTCGGTCAGATGAAGGAGCGGGCTGCCAAGCTGTGGAGCGTCGAGGCGGACGATGTTGTCTACGAAGAAGGCGTCTTGAAGTGCCTTAAGGACTCGACCAAAGAGATGACGTTCAAGGAGATGGCAGCCCAGTCGGCTCGCACCGGCGGACCCATCGTTGGGCAAGCCTCTCTCAATGCTCGCGGCGTTGGCGCCGCATTCGCCACCCACATCGTGGACGTGGAGGTGGACCCAGATACGGGCAAGACCGAGATTCTCCGCTACACGGCGGTCCAGGACGCAGGTAAGGCGGTTCACCCGTCGTACGTTGAAGGCCAGATCCAGGGCGGAGTCGCCCAGGGTGTTGGCTGGGCGCTCAACGAGGAGTACTTCTACGACGAAGAGGGTCAGCTGCTCAATTCGAGCTTTCTCGACTACCGGATGCCGACCACTCTCGATCTTCCGATGATCGATACGATCGTCCTCGAAGTACCCAACCCGGGACATCCCTACGGTGTTCGCGGAGTTGGTGAGGTTCCAATCATTCCGCCGCTGGCCGCGGTAGCTAACGCTGTCGCCGATGCGACGGGGCAACGGTTTACCGACCTCCCAATGTCCCCGAGAAGGGTCGTGGAGACTCTCCAAGAACTGGACTGAAAGGACGGAGCGGGAGCACCCATCGGGTGCCTCGCTCCCTTTTATCAGATGGTCGTCAAGGTTTATGTTCCGTCGCTATTTCGAGCCCTATGCGGCGAGCGGAGCTTGATCGAAGTTCCGGCCGGGACTTTCGATCAAGTTCTTCGTGCCGTCGACGACGAATGCTCCGGGTTCAGAGACCGGCTGCTCGAGAACGGAGAGCTGCGTCCGGAGCTTGCAGTGGCGATTGACGGGGAGATGGTGCCCCTAGCCCTTCACGAACCAATTAGCGACGGTTCGGAGCTTGCAGTCGTTCCAGCTATTGGAGGCGGTTAGCTCGAACTAGGCGAGGACAACTGTGCGACGGCCGTCGAGGAAGACCCGGTCCTCTGCATAGGCTCGCACCGCGCGCGCCAGCACCAGTCTCTCTGCATCGCGCCCACGTCGGATCATCTCTGCGGTCGAATCCCGATGAGAAACGCGAACAGCCTCTTGGTCGATGATTGGTCCATCATCCAGTTCTTCGGTCGCAAAATGAGCGGTTGCCCCAATTATCTTGACTCCCCGGTCCCTTGCCTGGTCGTAGGGCTTGGCCCCTGCGAAGGAAGGCAGGAGCCCGTGGTGCACGTTAATCACGTGCATGGGATATCCGCCCAGAAAGACGGGAGACAGCACCTGCATATAACGCGCCATCACGACGAAGTCGACCTGATAGCTGCGGAGTAGCTTGAGTTCCTCCGCTTCACGATCGGTCTTGGTATCCCGACTGATGGGCACGTGAAAAAAGGGGATGGAGAACCCTTCAACCACAGACTGGAGGTCGGTGTGGTTGGAGATTACGAGCGGAATCTCGGCCCTAATCTCCCCGGCCCGCTGACGCCAGACCAGGTCCAGCAGACAATGGTCATACTTCGAAACGAGAATGGCGAAGCGCTTTGGGTTGGAGGTCGAGCGCAGATTCCACTCCATCTCGAATTGGGCGGATAGCGCTTGCATTCCGCTGGAGACCGCATCGAAACTTGCGCCCCGGGGCTGAAACTCAACCCGCATGAAGAATCTGTTCGTGCTTCGCTCGGAATGCTGCTCCGCTTCGACGACGTTCGTGCCGTGGAGGGCCAGCATCGATGTGACGGCGCTGATGAGGCCGGGCCTGTCCGAGCAGGTCATCGTCAGGATCCCGTGTTCGTCCCTGGTCATTCGCCAATCGTAAAGCAGGCTGGCGCTTCGGTCGGCCGGGTCTGACGAGCGAGGTGGTCAGGCGAGAGAGCCCCAGTCGCGGCCCGTCTTGATATCCACTTTGAGCGGGACGCTGAGTTCGACACTTGCCGGCATAATGCGGCGCGCCATTTCGGAGACCGGTTCCACTTCGTCCGCCGGGCACTCAAAAATGAGCTCATCGTGAACCTGAAGGAGCATTCTGCTGCGGAACTCCTTCTCACTGAGGTTCTCTGCAACGCTAATCATCGCAACCTTGATGATGTCGGCGGCCGTGCCCTGGATCGGCATGTTTATCGCTTCTCGTTCGGCTGCGGAGCGGACCTGGAAATTGGTGCTGTGAATGGCCGGTAGGTAGCGGCGGCGCCCGAACATCGTCTCCGCGAAGCCAGCGTCGCGAGTTTGTGCCAGCACGGTTTGCTGCCACTCGGCGATGCCGGGGAAGTTCTCGTAGTAGGACTTGATGAAAGCCTCCGCAGCTTGCCGGGACATTCCCGTTCTGCTTGCGAGACCAAACTCTCCCATCCCGTAGGCGATCCCGAAATTGACCATCTTCGCGGTGTCACGCATCTGGCGAGTCACTTCGTCGGGCTCAACAGCGTACACACTCGCGGCGGTGGCCTGGTGAATGTCGCGATCGGCAAGGAAGGCCTCGGTGAGGCCGGAGTCGCCAGAAATATGGGCAAGCACGCGGAGTTCGATTTGCGAGTAGTCCGCGGCGACGTACCAGGGATTATCAAATCCCGTGGCAACGAATGCCTTCCTGATGTCCTTGCCTGTATCGGTGCGCACGGGGACGTTCTGAAGATTGGGATTCTTGCTGCTAAGGCGGCCAGTTGAAGTCACAGTCTGCTGGAAGTCAGTGCGGATTCGGCCGTCGACATCCAGCGCACCGGGGAGCGCTTCCAGGTAGGTTGACTTCAGCTTGGTTAACTCCCTGTATTCGAAAATGAGTTCGATGATGGGTGTTGCAGGCCTCAGAGATTCGAGGGCTCTTTGATCGGTGCTGTAGCCCTGGGTCGTCTTCCTGGTTTTTGGAAGGCCGAGATCCTTGAAGAGAACATCGCTCAGCTGCTGGGGGCTGCCGATGTTGAACTCGTGGCCGACGAGGTCGTAGATTTCCTTCTCTGCACGACCAATGTCGCCGGTCATCGCCTGCGACAAGTCTCTGAGGACGGCCACATCGAGAGCGATCCCGTTTCGTTCCATTGAGTTCAGCACTCGGACCAAGGGGAGTTCCATGTCCTCGAACAGAGAGCACTGGCCCCTTTCATCGAGTTGAGCTTCGAGTTGCGGCCGCAACCGGAGGACCGCGTCCGCCTCCCTGCAGGCGACATCGGCGCAGGCGTCGAGATCCACCTGCACGAGAGGGGTGGCCTTCCTTCCAGTGCCAGTCAGCGAAGTGAGCGACGGTATCTCAAAACCGAGCCGCTCATTTGCGAGCGCCCCGACGGTCGAAGACGTCTCGCCCAGCAGCCAGGAGGCAATGGAGACATCGAACCCGGGCCCGGAGAGCGTCATATCCCCTTCCGCAAGCTGATGCATCACGTACTTGGAGCCGTAGGTCGTCAGGTCGAGTGCAGGGTCGGCCAATAAGGGCCCAAGCTCGTCTCTGACATCCGAGAGGGTAATCTCCGGTGCGGGAGCATCAAGTCTCGGGGCATGGCCAAGCGGAGTGTACCAAGCTCGTCCGGGCTCGGTGGCCACGGCCAAACCAAGTAGAAGGTGATAGGAGGGATCCCCGGTAGTCGTGAGCGTTGTTATCGACAGCGCCTGGGAGCCCTGGGCAGCAGCCTTGAGGCCTGCCAGGGCTTGGCGGTCGAGGACGGTCTCGTATACGGGCTGGATGTCGCTTTCAGGCGGCGGCACCCCACCAGCTCGCGAACCGAGGACCTCATCTAGGCGGGATGACAGGACGCGAAACTCCAGTTCGCGGAATAGCTTCATCACCGCTTCTCTGTCGAAGCCTTGGACGCGACACGCCTCAAGGTCGAAGTCAATTGCGACGTCGGTACGAATCGTGATGAGGTCCTTGTTGCGAAACACCTGTTGTTCAGCACCGGCCAGTTTCTTGCGCAGCGCCGGCTGCTCGATTTCGTCAGCGTGTTCGAAGATCGATTCGACAGTTCCATATTTGCGTATGAGATTCGTGGCGGTCTTGTCACCGATGCCGCGGATTCCCTCGATGTTGTCGCTCGTGTCGCCCTTGAGAGCCTTGAAATCGACCATGTATGGCGGCGAAAAGCCCCATCGCTCGGCTGCGCGCTCCTCGTTGTAATCCACGGTGTCGCGCTGATATGGTCGAAACATGAACAAGTTGACGCCCGACTTGATCAGCTGCACCAGGTCGGTGTCGAGTGTGGCGATATAGGTCTCAATGCCTTCTTCAGAGGCCAGTCGTGCGATCGTTCCAGCGACGTCGTCGGCTTCAAAGCCCTGCTTCTCGTAGACAGGTATGGGGAAGACATCCAAGAGCTCCCGTACACGGTCCATCTGGGGGAGCAGCTCGGAAGGCGTTTCACGGCGGGTGGCTTTATACTCGGCGGCCGCTTCGTGCCGGAATGTCTTCCCTTTTGCGTCCCAGGCGGCACAGATGTGAGTGGGCTTCAGCTGGTCAAGGACTCGGATTAATGTCTCAGCGTAACCGTGGGTTGCGAACGTGAGCTCCCCCTTGGAGGTCATCAGAGGCTTCTCGGAATTGCCGAATGCGAAGAAGGCTCGGAACAGAATTCCGTGTGAGTCGAGAATCACCAGCCGCTGTTTCCCGGTCTGTGCCGACGACATGAAGGGAGTATAGGTGCTCCGCGGCACCGACCGGGAAGACGGATAAATGTTGTGACCAGACTCACGCAAGGATGCGTCTGTCCTGCATTCGCACCACGCGATCAGTCTGAGCTGTAACCTCCTGGTCATGTGAGTCATCAAGAGAAGTGTCAGCCCGTCCGCCAGTATCAGCTGTGGGGTGCTGACGAGCGTTTTGGCGATTGCCAACATCTGTCGCTCCCCGTCCGACATTTCCGGGCGCGCGGTTACAATCAGCCCACATAGGGTCAAAGGGTAAATGATGGATTTCCGATTGTCGGCCGAGCAGGCAACGTTCCAAGCGGAAGTTCAGTCATGCATTGACGTAGGTCTGCCTGACAGCTGGGGAGAAGAGCACGATTCGCTGGACGCCCGTCTCGCGATCGAACGCGAGGTGATGCTTCGACTGGCAGCCCAGCGCTGGCTGGCACTCCCCTGGCCGAAGGAGTACGGGGGCTTCGGGGCCAGTCCGATGATGCAGCTGCTCTTTAATGAGGCTATGGCGTACAACCGGGTCCCGGGGACGACGAATATGGGGGTGGCGTGGGTTGGCCCTGTTGTGATGATGTACGGGAGTGAGGCTCAGCGGGAGGCGTATCTGCGGGGGATCGCCGATGGGTCCCAGCTGTGGTGCACCCTTTACTCTGAGCCGGGGGCCGGTTCCGATCTTACTTCGCTCCAGACCCGGGCGGTCCGGGAAGGGGACGAGTACATCACCAACGGACAGAAAATCTGGACTACCTTTGGGCACTATGCAGATTGGGGATGGGTGGCCGCGCGGACGGATCCCGATGCACCAAAGCACCGGGGAATCAGCACGTTTGCTGTGAAGATGGATTCACCGGGCATGACCGTCACGCCGCTGACGAATATGGCCGGAGCACATGAGTTCAATGAGATCTTTTTCGAAAACGTCCATGTGCCGGCGTCTCAGCTCGTCGGCGAGGGTAGCACTGAACATGTTTTTTTACAGTTTGGACAATAATATCGTGGAATAGGAATAGGGTTCAGAGATTCGGAAAGTGAATTCAGTCGATCAGATTGTCTAGGG
>DASCML010000071.1:0-7419 GCA_036010925.1 Dehalococcoidia bacterium
GGTGAGCCCGCTCTGGAGACCTTCGCGTACGACTGAAAGCTCAAGCCCCGAAGCGTCGACCAGTTGCTCTATCCCGATATGCGCGGGGCGATCGCCCGGATGATCCGAGGGCGGCCGGTCCGTTCCCGGCGGCTCGCCCACTCCAAGTGGCCTGTCCAAGTCCCGTGAGGGCAGATCTTGAGCGAGCGTAAGACTCACTGTTCCGACAAGCCCGGTCGCCAGCGCCGCGGCAATACCGGCGGCCACAAGCCTGGAACGATGCCTCAATCTCATAGAAACACTCCTGAAATGTTTGAGTGGCACGCGAAGGTCTCCGCAATATCAACTATCCACCGATGTGCATGTGATCACCGTTAGGCGGCGATACGATTCGCGGCGGGACTCACGGCCTCCCCGCGGCCTCTCTCTCGTCAATGGCGGAGCCGGCCGGTTGGGTGACGGCCACAGTTGAAGCCTTTACCGGTGCTTTTCTATCCACCGACCACGAAACAGGAGCAAATCCCCGGCCCCCACATCAATTGTGACCGGCGAGTTGGCGATCTCGTTATGAACGCCGAGCGGGGTGAATCCGACCGTGGCATTGTCAAGGTCCCATCGGAGCCCGGACGTCGTTACGCCGGCACAGGTGCCGATGCCCACGAGCGACACGACGGTCCCAACAGGGCCCTCGAAGCGAACTGAGCCATCCACCAGCGAAACGAAGAACCGATCATCAATGAGGCTTAGTGTCAGGCGGCCCCGGTACATGACGAGAACCGAGAGATTGGCCAGGGCGTGATCGGCCCTGGCTCCACCTGCACCCAGGATGACAACCTCATCAACGCCCCTTTCGAGACAGAGGTCGATGGCCTTCTGCAGGTCAGTTCGATTGGGATCCACGTCCTCGATCACAGCCGCTGCCGGCAGGGAGCGACGTTGTTCGGTGGAGAACGAATCGAGATCGCCGATCACGATGTCCGGTACAATGCCGGCCACCAAAGCAGCGGCCGCCCCACCGTCGGCGGCTACCAGAAGATCAGCCCCCGTCGCTGCGTCACTCGCAGTCTCGCGTGTTGGTCGCTCACCGTTGGCGAAAATCACCGCTTTCATTCCACGCTACGTGCGCCTCCTTAAATACACGAGCCCTTCATCTCCCGGATCCTAGGGCAGCCCACCGAGGGATGCCATGTCCCGGCCTGGCGGTCTACGATCCGACACATGCCAGCCGGCAAGATCCGTGTCAGAAAGATGGAGAAGCGGGACATCTCTGCAACCGCATCTCTCGAAAATCGAGCTTTCGACGAATCCTGGTCGGCCACGGTCTTTAAGTCCGAGTTCGAAAGAAACCGGCTTGCTCACTATTTCGTTGCCGAGACGAACGGCCATGGTGGCCGGGGCAGGATCCTGGGATTCGCGGGACTCTGGGCCATGGTGAACCAAGCGCACGTGGTCGCCGTCGGCGTTGAGCCCCACGAACGGAGACGAGGCCTGGCTCGTCTCCTCGTTTGCCGGCTTCTTCAGTACGCCCGGGAACTTGGAATGGCAGACGCCACACTCGAATGCCGGCGCTCAAACGAACCTGCCAGGAGGCTCTACCGCCAATTCGGCTTTTGCGAGGTCGGTGAGCGGAAGCGCTATTACAGAGACGGCGAGGACGCGGTCATCATGACCACGGAGGACCCCACAAGCGAAGGCGTCGTGCGTCGCTTCCAAGGACAATTGGAACTGGCGACCGCGGACTTCCCGGGGGCCTTGCTTCCCGGAGGAGATCCGGGCTAGGAGCCAGCCTCGGACGCGATAGCGTTCAGCGTTTCTTCGGCCCGGTCCAACCGCGCCCGTATTCCCCACGGGCCATGGATATTGAGGGTCATGTTGTCGGCCTGGCCGCGGACACCGGCCAACCGCCCGCGCACCCCGGCAGCCTCGAGATAGCGATCCATCTGAGCGGAGTCGGCCCCGAAGAGGGCAGAGAGTACCTCGCGCGTTCGGTCGTCCCACCGGGCGAAATCGAAGGGATTGGGACCACCCCCGCGGAGACGGCCGATCGCCTCGATCTGTGTCTGGATCCGGTCGCGAGCCGCCGGGTTCGTGCTGATCATGGGCACATCATAGCTAACGAATGCCTCCGGGAAACCGGTTGGTGGCTCAAGCCAAGGCAGCGACATTACACTCGAACGAGCAGCTCTGTTGAGCGTCCAGCAATCCGGGCAATTAGGGTCAACCGGTTGCTACGAAGGGATGGCTTTTTGGATTCACGTCGTTTCCGTCGCCTGGTTAGGGAGGCGGCCTCCACTCTTCCGGAGGCCCTGCTGCACCGCGTTGAGAACGTATCGATAGTCGTTCACAGACGACCGACTTCAGAGGAACTAAAGATGGCCGGCGTGCCGGGCGGACACATTCTGCTGGGCCTCTACACGGGCGTACCGCTCACCGCCCGTGGCACCAACTACAACCTCGTGCCGCCTGATGCCATCGTGATCTACCAGGAACCGATCGAGGATGTGTGCCACACCGACGACGAGATCAGAGATCAGGTCAGAAAGACGGTGCTCCACGAACTCGGGCACTACTTTGGAATCGATGATTCGAGGCTGGACGAACTGGGCCTAGCGTAAAGCGAACCTGTGCCAAGGCCCCTCCTCTGAATTGACCGATCCGGAACCCGTGAATAGCTTTGCATTCAATGGCCACAAGCGAGGCTGTATCGGCCAGGCATTCAGCAGGGGCTCAATTAGCGCCCGGCCCCCGGGGACACCTCTCAAGAGGTAAGAGGCTCGCACTCATTGCGTGCCTGCTGGTGCTTGCCCTCTCTACGATGTATTCGACCTTGGTCGCGTTCTCCCGCGTCTATCCGGCCCTCTTTCCTGGCCAGACACTCGCAGGCACGATCGGCGTTGCCGGCGTGGTCGCCCCTCTGCCCGGGCTCGGGAGTGTTGAAAATCTCAACGAGGACAGCCCCTTCAACGACCGCATCAACATCCTAGTGATCGGGCTCGACAAGCGCCCCCAAGACCCCGTACTGAGTGTCTACCTGACCGACCTGATAGCTGTGGCGAGCATCGACCCGATCACCAGGACCGTGAACATGCTCAGCTTCCCGCGGGACCTGTACGTAGAAATTCACTGGGATGACGGACCTCACGACTTCTACCGGGACCGCATCAACACGTCTTACAGTTTTGGATTTGTGAGCGGCGAGACGTTAGAGGCGGGAGCAGAGCAGCTCCAGGGGGACCTGTTGGCCAACTTTGGGATCACAACCGACCACTGGCTGATCCTCGATTTCACCGGCGTCGAGAAGCTTGTCGAGGCGGTAGGGGGCATCGATTTGGATATCCCGCCCGAGTTGGCAGTGCCGACCTGGCGCTATAACAACGACGACCGGACAAGCGTCTGGGTCTCCTATCCTGCCGGACAGACTTTCCTCGACGGGTACAACGCGGTCGCGTTCGCTCGATACCGAAACGACAGCGACCTCAAGCGGGTACAACGTCAGCAGCTGGTCTTCAAAGCCGGCATCGCAAAGCTGTTCGACCTGGGGCTGCTCGACAACGCGGCGGATCTCTGGGATGCCTACCGTTCGACCGTGCACACCGATATATCCAAGGCGAGGATGCTGGGCCTGGTGCCGCTCATCGCGCAGACGCAAGGGCGTACGAGCATGTACTCACTAGGGGACCCGGTCGGTGGGGCAGACACCGTGGACCACTGGATGACGGAAGAAGGGAAGGCGGTCCTGCTCTGGGACGACGACAACGTCCACTACTGGCTCGACAAAGTGTTCCCGAAGGTGAAGTACATCGGAAGCAGCGTGGAGATCCGGGACGGGTTGGCATCAGACGGCGGTGAGAGCGCAGGCGCGCTGGCCCGCTATCTCCTGTTCTACCGAAATTTGCCAACCGTTTACCTCGGGCCGGAGTCGAACCAGCGAGAGGAGACGGTCATCACACTGTATGGAGACCGGGATGAGCTCGCAGACGATCTAGGCGAGTGGCTCGGAGTGCCATCGAACAGAATCGTGCGTGAACCAAGGCGCGACGGCTCGACGTTACCGGACGTCGTTATCGTCATCGGAAGTGACTTTCAGCTCCCGGGCAGATGAGCGCCGAAGATAGTGTGGTGGGCTTTCCGAAGGCCTGTGAATCCCAGCTTAACTGCGGGTGCCCCTAGGCCGTTGCTATAATCTCGGGCAACCGGTAGGCGACTGAAACCGCGTCTTCCGGCAAGTTGCGTCCCGGGAGATCGTGTTGGAAGACCCTAAAGTCGTAGCCGAACGGATCATCGCTAACGTGGAGAACGTGATAGTCGGGAAGCAGCCTGAGTTGCGGCTGGCGATCACCGCCCTCCTCTGTGGCGGGCACATGCTTATCGAGGACGTGCCCGGAGTTGGTAAGACGATGCTTGCCAGGGCGATAGCAACCTCGACCGGCTGCTCGTTCAAGCGGCTCCAGTTCACTCCCGACCTTCTTCCGAGCGACATCTCAGGGGTTTCCATCTACAACCAGAAGACCGAGGATTTCGAATTCCGACCAGGACCGATTGTTGCCCAAGTCGTCCTCGCTGACGAAGTAAATCGAGCCACGCCTAAAACCCAATCCGCGCTGCTCGAGGCGATGGAGGAGCGCCAGATTACAGTCGACGGAATGACGCACCGGTTGCCTGAGCCGTTCATAGTCATGGCGACGCAGAACCCTATCGAATATGAGGGAACTTTCCCGCTACCCGAAGCACAACTCGATCGATTTCTGATCCGGGTTCGCCTTGGCTACCCGGAGCCAATGGATGAAGTGCTGATTCTCGATCAGCAACAGAGCCAGCATCCAGTGGAGACGATTGGCCAGGTCACGAACCCGACAGAGATCATCCAGCTGCAGGCCGCAGTCCGCGAGATCTACGTCGACCCACTCATCAAGCAGTACATCGTGGCTCTGGCCAATGCCACCCGGCAGCACGAGGCCGTCTATCTGGGCGCCAGCCCTCGCGGCTCACTTGCGCTGTTCAGAACCTCCCAGGCGCGGGCACTTTTGGAGGGACGGGACTTCGCCACACCGGACGACGTGAAGGACCTTGCGCTAGTGACGCTCGGCCATCGGATCATCCTTGCCCCGGGGGCGAGAGTTAAGGGCGTGTCGGTCGCCGACGTCGTTTCCGAATGCCTGAACCGGGTCCCGGTGCCAGGGGCCCGGGCTCACGCTTAGCAGGCGAAGATGTTCGGAGCCATACGCTTCTGCTTCCGACGCGAGTACCGGTCACTGATGGTGATCGCGGTGCTGCTGGTGGTGTCCTCGGTCGTCGCCTTCGGAACCGGATTCTGGCTCCTCTTCAGACTCTCTTACATCCTTATATTCGGCGTAGCAGCGGCGCTGTTCATAGCCTGGGCCAACCTTCGCGCTCTGTCTGTGGATGTCGAACGGCGCACCGACCGGGCCCAGGTCGGCCAACACGCGCTCGAGGTCATCGAAGTTCGCAACAGGAGCCTGTTTCCGCGGTTCTGGCTCGAGGCTGAGGATCCGAGCGAAATGCCGGGACATCACTCAGGTCTGGTCATCCTGCTTCCCCCCCGCGGATCGCGGAACTGGATGGTAGACACTGAGCTGCGGCGCAGAGGGGTTTTCAAGTGGGGACCAGCGAGGATTGCTTCGACGGATCCGTTCGGGATCTTTCGCATAACCAGGGAAATTGGCACCAGCCAGGAAATCCTCGTCTACCCTCAGGTTGTCGAGTTGCCTCACTTCGAAGTGCCTCCCGCTAACCTCCCCGGTGAAGGGCGCTTCCGGCGCCGCACGCATCAGGTGACACCAAATGCGAACGGAGTGCGTGAATACGCGCCGGGCGACTCCTTCAATCGCATACATTGGAAGTCCAGTGCGAGGATGGGTCACATAATGGTGAAGACCTTCGAACTTGACCCGGCCAGTGATATCTGGGTGGTCCTCGACCTCGAGGCACGGGTGCAGTCGGGAAGCGGGGATGAATCGACGGAAGAGTACGGCGTCCGCGTCGCGGCCAGTGTCTCCCGTCACTACCTGATCGCGAGTCGTTCGGTGGGTCTTATTTCTTTCGGCGAGGACCTGCGCGTCATCGACGCCGAGCGGGGACCCCAGCAGCTCACCCGCATCCTTGAATCGCTGGCGACGGCTCGGGCCGTAGGCGACGTGTCGCTCGGGAGCATCCTTCTCGAGGAGCAGCGCCGGTTCGGTCGACATACGACGGTCATCCTTGTGACGTCTTCCACAGACGACACCTGGTTTACGCAGTTGCTGTCGCTTACCCAGAGAGGAGTGAGGGTCGCAGTCATCCTCCTCGATCAGAGCACTCTTGGCGGGACAGAATCACCTCTCCTGTTGTTCGGCGAACTTGCGGCAAGCGACGTCATGACGTACGTGGTCCAGGGGGGGGATGACCTTTCGGTTGCGCTCGGACCGTCGCCAGGAACCAGGGTGACAGCATGACCGGCGCGAATCCGACCATTTCCGACCCCGCCCAGAGCAGGCGAATCTCGCAGGCCGCGATCAACGCTCCCCGAGTGATCATGAGCTGGGAGGACTGGCTCACATTCGCGGCGGCGGCAATAGCCCTCATCAGCGTCGCGGCCTCTGTCCAGCAGGCCGAGTGGGTCCGCAACATGCCGCCCATCGTCCCGGTCGCGATCGCTGGGTTGGCAATCGGGCTCTTCGCCGTCCGGTTGCGGGTGAATGGGCTGCTGATCCAGCCGTTGGCGCTCGCTCTCGGAGTGGTCGTGGTCGTCCTCGCCGCGCAGAGCTACGCGGACGGGGACAATCTGAGCGAGCGACTGACCGACTTTCGCTTGCGCCTTGTCGACTGGTGGCACGTTGTCCGGGCAGGCGATATCAGCAACGATAACTTGCCCTTCGTAACGCTGGTGGAAGCTGTGGCCTTCCTGTTCTGTTATGCCGCTGCCTGGTCCATCTACAGGTGGCACAACGCCTGGCTGGCCATCCTGCCAGCTGGATTCGTTCTTCTTTCGAACACCAGCTTCCAGAGTGGGCAGCCCAGCGAGGCCTTCGTAATCTTCCTGTTCGGCTCTCTGCTTCTCATTTCGAGGCTTCACGTTCAGTCCAACCAGGCCCGCTGGGAAAAAGAGTGCGTCGAATACCCAACGTGGATGAGTCTCAATACGCTGAACCTGACGACCCTCTTGGCGATTGGACTGCTCATCGTCGCCTGGGTCGTTCCGTTGGGCAGCCAGGCTGCTGCCGCCGAGGGATTCGTGCGGGGCATCATTCGGCCGATCGAGGGCCAGACCGAGCACCTTTTCAGACTCTTCCACAACGTGGACTCAAAGCGTGGGAAGCTGCATGGCTTTGGAGACACACTGCCTGTACAGGGCACCGTCAGCCTCAGCTCAAAACCTCTGCTCGAGGTCAGAAGCACAGAGGGAGGTGTGATTCGCGCAACCAGCTACAACGAGTACACCGG
>DASCML010000072.1:0-4568 GCA_036010925.1 Dehalococcoidia bacterium
CATTCCGCGGCTATTCGCCCGCGCCCAAGTACCCGCCCTACCCGTCGAACGTGTGCATCAGCATTAACGACGAGCTTGTGCACGGCGTTCCCACCGACCGCGAACTCGTCGAGGGGGACATCGTGACATTCGATCTCGGGGCGACGCTCGACGGCTACGTTGGTGACTCGGCCATAACGGTCGCTGTCGGCGAAGTAAACGATACGGCCAAGCGATTGATGAAGGCCACAGAGGATGCTCTCTGGGCCGGTATCAAGGCCTGCCGGACCGGCAAGCACCTCAACGATGTTTGTGGAGCCATCGAGGATGCGATCGTCCCCAGCGGGTTTGCCATCGTTCGCGGGTACGGTGGCCATGGAATCGGCCGAGAGATGCACGAAGAGCCCCATGTGGTGAATCACCGCATGCGATTTCGAGGGGTGCCCCTAAAACATGGCCTAGTACTGGCCCTCGAGCCGATGCTTACGGTGGGGGGACACGAGACATACGAGACGGCAGACGGGTGGACCGTAAAGACGAGGGACGGTAGCTTGTGCTGTCATTTCGAGCATACGGTGGCACTTCGAGACGGGCGAGAGCCTGAGGTGCTGACGCTGCCTTGGGACTAGCGAGGTTACATGGCGAAGAAGGACGCGATCGAAGTCGAAGGTGTGGTGACAGAGCCACTTCCAAATGCGATGTTCAAAGTTGAACTTGCAAACGGACATGAGGTACTGGCCCACGTGAGCGGCAAGATTCGCATGCACTTCATCAAGATTGTCCCGGGCGACCGGGTTCTTGTGGAGCTTTCGCCTTACGATCTGACACGCGGGAGGATCACCTATCGGTTCCGCTAGGGGCCAGGGGGAGAGGTATGAAGGTTTCGGCTTCGGTCAAACCACGATGCGACAAATGCAAAGTTATTCGGCGTCGCGGCCGCGTGAGGGTCATCTGCGAAAATCCAAAGCACAAGCAACGGCAGGGCTAGGGCGATGGTGAGAATTTCCGGAGTCGACATCCCCAACGATAAGCGCATTGTCATAGCGCTTACCGATATCTACGGCGTCGGCCCGAAGCGAGCGGGCGACATTCTCGACGGAACCGGTATCAGCTTTGACACGCGACCGCGTGACCTGACCGACGCTGAGGTAATCCGGATTCGCGATTTCATCGACAAGAACTTCGTCGTTGAAGGAGATCTCCGGCGAGAAGTGAGGCAGAATGTTGCCCGCCTGGTCGAGATCAACTGCTACCGGGGCCAGCGGCATCGCCGCAATCTTCCGGTACACGGGCAGCGCACGAGGACAAACGGACGGCAGAAGCGTGGTGGCCGTAAGACCGTCGCCGGCAGGCGACGAGCTGGAAAGTAAGAGTAGTACTGGATGACCGAACCAACTCGGCGACGTGGGCGGCGACGCGAGCGCAAATCGATTCCCCGCGGAAGGGCATACATCAAGAGTTCGTTCAACAACACCTTGGTGACCCTTACCGATCCCAACGGTAACGTTGTCGCGTGGGCGAGCTCTGGTAATTCGGGGTTCAAAGGGTCGCGGAAGAGTACCCCGTTCGCAGCCCAGCTTGCGGGCGAGAATGCAGCCCGTCGCGCGATGGAACACGGTATGCAGGTCGTTGAGGTCTACGTGCGCGGCGCTGGCGCTGGCAGAGAAGCGGCTGTCCGCGCGCTCCAGGCGACTGGGCTGACCGTGACCGCAATCCGGGATGCCACACCCATTCCACATAACGGCTGCCGCGCGCCAAAGCGTCGGCGGGTTTAGGCAGGAAAGGACTCGATGGCACGATACACCGGTCCCGTCTGCCGACTTTGCCGCCGGCATGGAGACAAGTTGTTTCTCAAAGGCGAGCGTTGCTTCACGCCTAGGTGCAGCTTCGATCGTCGACCTAATCCGCCCGGTCCGCGGCCGTCACGCCGACGGAAGATCAGTGACCGCGGCCTCCAACTGCGGGAGAAACAGCGAGCACGTGCAACCTACGGTGTGCTCGAGAAGCAGTTCCGGCGGTACTACAAAGAGGCGGTTCGACGCCCCGGTGTCTCGGGCGAAAATCTTGTCCGTCTTCTCGAAACGCGGATCGATAACGTCGTCTACCGGCTCGGCTTCGCGGATTCGCGAAACCAGGCTCGCCAGTTCGTGCGCCACGGCCTGATTGCCGTGAACGGCCGAAAGCTGGACACGCCATCCGCCCAGCTCAAACAAGGTGACGCCGTTTCGTGGACTCCTCGTGGCTCTCATAGCGAAATCTTCAAGGTCGTCCAAGGGGGGATCAGTTCGAAGAATCCTCCCGGGTGGCTGGCCCTCGACGGGTCCAACATGACAGGTCGAATCGAAGGGCCTCCTGCCGTCGCCCAGGGCGAGACGCATATGTTCAACGAGAACGTAATCATCGAGTACTACTCGCGTTAAGTAACAGCATCCAAACTCCGGAGAGAAAATGCAGACTGTTGAATCCACCGAGCTAATCGGTCAGCCAGAAGAAGTGGTTGTCCCCGAACTCTCAGTTGAGGATGAGGGCGATGACTACGCGCGCCTAATCGCTGAACCGCTCGAAGCCGGATACGGCATCACCATGGGGAACGCGCTGCGGCGTGTTCTTCTCGGCTCTCTCGAAGGTGCAGCGATAACGTCGGTAAGGATAGACCAGGTGCAGCACGAGTTCTCGACTATCGAGGGCATGCGTGAAGACACGACGGACTTACTCCTCAACTTGAAGGAAGTCCGCCTTCGCCCGATCACTAACAGGCTCGGCACACTGACCCTCGATATCGATGGGTCCGCTCGAGTTACGGCCTCGGACATTCAAATCCCGGCCGATTTCGAACTCGTGAACCCCGACCTTTATCTGTGCACCCTCGAGGGCTCTAAGTCGAAACTCAACGTGACCATGTACGTGCAAGTTGGCAAGGGTTACGTCCCGGCAGGTAGCGTCGAAGATATGCAGATCGGCGTGATTCCGGTCGATGCAGTGTTCACTCCCACTCGGAAAGTCAACTACAGGGTTGAGAAGACCCGTGTTGGCCAGTTGACCAATTACGACCGCCTGATCCTGGAAATCTGGACGGACGGCACGATTGAACCGGTGGATGCAGCCGGACAGGCAGCAGATATCCTCATGGAGCAGTTCTCGCTGTTTAGCCGTGTGGGAGCAAGTGCAGTGGCTCTGCCGGTCGAATCCGACGCAACTGGTTCGGTTGTCAGCCGGATACTGAACCCCGAGCGGTACAACACCCCGATCGAGGAGCTGGAGCTTTCGGTTCGCGCCTACAACTGCCTCAAGCGCTCTGGCCTCATGACTGTGGGCCAGATTCTGGAGCGGAGCGAGGGAGAGCTCCTCGGTCTCAGGAATTTCGGAAGAAAGTCATATGACGAGCTCCGCGAGCGGCTCATTGAGTCCGAGTTTATCGATGGAAGCCAGCCCGGACTGGTTCCAATGTCTGCCCAGGAAGAGGGAAGTGCAGCCCCCGCTCGGACCGCTCGTCGGCCGACTGCGACGCAGGCCAGCGACGTTATTCTCGATGAGGGCGACGAAGAGGAGAGCCTCGGTGCTCTCGGCAAAGCACTGCGCGAAGCGCTACGTGAAGTCGGCAACGACGACCTTCTCGGCGCCGATGACGAGGACGGGTAGCGATGCGACATCGACTCTCCGGTCGACATCTCGGCCGGGATACGTCCCACCGGCGCTCGCTTTATCGCAACTTGGTGACCGATCTTCTTCGCTACGAGCGGATCACGACCACTGAGGCCAAGGCTAAAGAGATCCGGCCAATGGCCGAGAAGATCATCACGCTGGCCAAGCGTGGAGATATTCATGCCCGGCGGCAGGCATTGAAGTTCGTCTTCGACCCCTGGGTAGTGAAGAAAACTTTCGATGAGATCGCCCCGCGGATGGCCTCACGCCTAGGTGGTTATACTCGACTCACCGCCGTGGAGCAGCGCAAAGGCGACGGGGCGAAGATGGCCGTGATCGAGCTTATGGACTTCCTCGAGATGGCGCCGGAATCAGGGGCGGACACTGCCCCGCAGGCCGTCTCTAAGGACCTGGCAGAAGTCACTGAAGACAGCGACTTCGAGTCGGTTGACGAGACCGCCGCTGAGGCGGAGACCGATGAGGAGTTGTCTAAATCAGACGACACGGGTGCAGCAGGCCACGACGAGGATGCTGGGTTCGAGCCCAGCGAAGATGGTGCCGCCGCCGACGATTCCAGCGAAGAATCGAGCGACGGTGAGGAGGAGACTAAGGAGTAAGCGGTGAGCGCGCGAAATTTCAGCGCCACCGTTAGCTACGACGGGACAGACTTTTCGGGTTCGCAGCTGCAGCCGAAGGTTCGAACCGTCCAGGGGGAGCTTGAGAAGGCGGCCAGGGAACTCTTCGGGGTTTCCACGAGGGTCGCGCTGGCAGGCCGCACGGACGCGGGTGTCCATGCTAGGGGGCAGGTAGCTGCGTTCGCCGCGGAGACGCGGATGCGCGCGGAGTCCATCGAAAGAGCGCTTAACGCGATTCTGTCGGTGGATGTGGCGGTACGGGAGCTTCGCGAAGTTCCGACGGGATTCGATCCACGTCGGAATGCCCGGAGG
>DASCML010000073.1:0-12999 GCA_036010925.1 Dehalococcoidia bacterium
CCCGGCCGTCCGCTTGCACGGCCACGCTGGCGTGCTCCCACCCGCCGACGCCACAAATCTCGACGTAGAAGGAGAGCCCAAGGCCAATCACACGACCTTCTTGCCGAGCGCGGGCACGTTCTGCTTTCAACGCTCCCCAATCAGCGTTCTTCAACGCAAGATCGAGCGCCGCTTCGTAATTCCCGGAGTCGTAAAGGTTGCCTGCCTCGGTCAGGACCGGGAATTGGTCGGGCTGGATGAAGTTCTTGCGCCGCAGCTCGGCCGGATCCATTTGCAGCTCGTGGGCGAGCATGTCGACGGCGCGCTCGACGAAATAGATACCCTCAGGCCTTCCGGCACCGCGGTAAGCGTCGGTCGGGGTCTTGTTTGTGAAGACCTCGGTCAATTCGTAGCGGATGGCCGGGATGTTGTAGGCGCCGCTAAGCATCCCGGTCGTGAGAGTGGGGATGAGAGCGGTGAGCAGCATTTCGTAAGCGCCGATGTCGGCGATGACGCGGATCTTGAGCCCAAGAATAGTCCCGTCGCGTTTTGCCGCGATGTTCAGATAGGCGAGCAGGTCCCTGCCGTGCGTTGTGGCAAGGAAAGCCTCAGACCGGTCCTCGATCCACTTGACCGGCATACCGAGGGCCTTGGATACGGCACATGCCACGTAGTCTTCGCCGTAGACATTGACCTTTGCGCCGAATCCTCCGCCCACCTCCGGGGCAATGACCCGAACTTGGTCCTGACCGAGTCCGAAAAGCTGACAGAGGTAAGTCCGCTCCATGTGAGGATTCTGGGTGGAGGCCCACACCGAGAGAGTCTCTTTGCCTGGTTCCCAGTGGGCAACCACACCGCGAGGTTCCATCGCAGATGGCGCCAGCCTCTGGTTCCACATTCTCTGAGACACGACGATATCCGCCTCGGCGAATGCTCCGTCGATGGCAGTGTCGTCGGACTCTCCGGTGGTGGGATCAACGCCCGTGCCGCCCGTAATGTAAAGGGCGACATTTGACCCGGTCTGGCCAAGAAGGTTGGTGAAATCGGGGAACAGCGGCGGAGAATCCTCAAGCATCGCCCTTTCAGGATGGACCACGGCGGGGAGAGATTCGTACTCGACTTCGATCGTGTCGGCCGCATCTCGGGCAATGTAGCGGTCGGTGGCTGCAACGACGGCCACGGGGTCGCCGACGAAGCGCACTGTATCAACCGCGATGGCGTGATGCTCCGGAGCTGGAAAAGGCGACATAATCGGCATGGCTCCAACTGTCTCGGCAAGCTCGGCGCCCGTCATCACAAGCTCAACTCCGGGCATCGCCTCCGCAGCGCTGGCATCGATCGAAAGGATCCGGCCGTGCGCAATGTCGCTCCGCTTGAATGCCAGGTGAAGCATCCCTGGGATGCGGATGTCGTCGACGTAGGTGCCCAGGCCCTGGACCAACCGGACGTCTTCCTTTCGTCTGACAGGCTGCCCAATCATCTTCGGGAGCATTGGGCTTGAAGGACCGGCCATGGCCTATGCTCCCGTCCCGGCTGCCCGCAGCAAGGCCTTCACGATGTTTTGGTACCCGGTACAGCGACAATAGTTTCCGCGCAGACCATCGCGCACCTCGGCTTCACTGGGATCAGGGTTGTCGGCCAGGAGCCCCACGGCGGCCATGATCATTCCCGGCGTACAGTAACCGCACTGCAGTCCGTGCTCCTCCCGGAAGGCCTCTTGGACAGGGTGGAGAGCGTTGTCGGGAGCCAGCCCTTCAATCGTCGTGATGGAGGAGCCATCCGTCTGGGCTGTCAGCACGGTACAAGATTTGATGCTCCTCCCATCGACGAGGACAGTGCACGCTCCACACTGGCTTGTGTCGCAGCCGACGTGAGTGCCGGTGAGCCCTAGCTCCTCCCGAAGGAAGTGCACGAGGAGCAGGCGTGGATCCACGGTCTTACTTCGCTGCCTGCCGTTGATGGTCGTTGTGATCTCTACTTGCATCGGGGATGCCCCTTGAAATACGGGGATGACCTCCGGAAACTAGCTGCTCTCGTTACTTGGGAAACTCCCAGGACCACGGCGGAGGAGGGCAAAGTATGTACGATCCACAAGAGCTTGCAAGCTTTGCGGTGGCAGAGTTCAAACGCGGATTGGTAGGCATAACCAACGAGGAGTCCCGAAAACACTTTGCCAAGGCAGATGGCTCCGAGATGAATTCGGTTTCCTGGACTGTCGGCCATGTCGCTGCCCACTGGGCTATGGTCGTCGCCCAGGTAACTGGCCGTGATCTTCCGAGGTTGGAAATGAGTCGCTACTTCGGCTCGACTGCAAACCCGGCTCCGCCGTCAATGGAGGCTGCGCTCGAACAGTTCGCCGCTGCGACAAGTGGCATAGAAACCTGGGTTAGCGTCCGGGACGAGGTCATGATTCGCAGCCTCGGTGGCGATGACGTGAGCCAGGCTCTGATGCGACTGATACTCCACACCTGGTTTCATATCGGGGAAATCAACGCCATGCGACAGCTCCTCGGGCATCCCGAAATACAGTTCCTGGGGCCAAGCACCCCGCCCGCATGGAAGGCTTCGAATCAAGGAGCCGGCTCCCGCCAGTAGCCCGCGTCCCCAGGCACACCTGGTCTGTCTTTCGCTTTCAGAGAAGCGCCAGAGCCGCTGGCCAACCTTCGACACCTGTTCAGAGTAGTTATCGGTTCGATTCGACGTCGTGGCGGACACCGATTAGCCTCAAGGGACGGAGCGATCGCCGTCGGCCGTTCCTTCCAACGAAACCTTTGCCACCGCCCACCGGGCCGCACCAGCTGCCGGAATCCCAATAACGGAGCCAACAACTGCAATGACCAGCCAGGTTGAGGAACCCGCCGCAGGTGAGGAAGGCGGCGCCTCTGAGATCGTCATCAGGGCGTCCGGATTGCACAAGATTTACGACACAGGCACTATCCGTGTTAATGCACTGATGGGGGTTGATCTAGCCGTTCCTAGGGGGGAAATGGTGGCGATCATGGGCCCCTCCGGTTGCGGCAAGACGACCCTGCTCAACTGCCTTTCCGGGCTCGATACATTTGACGAAGGCTCTGTCTTAATCGAGAACACCGACATCTCCCGCATGGCGGATGATGCCAAGACAGAGTTCCGAGCGAGAGATATGGGATTCATCTTCCAGACCTACAACCTTCTCCCGGTCCTCTCTGCTGTGGAGAATGTAGAACTGCCTTTGATCGTCTCTGGAACGAAGCCGCGGTTGGCGAGAGCGCTCGCCATCAAGGCTCTTGAGCGCGTACAGCTGAGCGAGTATGCGGCTCAGCGGCCGGCCCAATTGTCGGGCGGCCAGCGGCAGCGTGTCACCGTTGCCAGGGCGGTCGTGAACAGCCCGGCCATCGTCTGGGCCGACGAACCGACGGGGGCACTGGATTCAAAGACCGCGAATGAAATCATGGATCTGCTCGTCGAAGTCAACTTAAGTGCCCAGCAGACGCAGGTGATCGTGACGCATGCCCCGGAGGTCGCCGCCAGGTGTGACCGAACGATCTACATGGCCGATGGACTAATAGTTCGCGAGGAGTCCGGCAAGGGAGATCGAACTTCCACCGACTGAGCCTCGATGCGATTGCGACGAGCCACCCAGCAGGCTTCGTCATCCTCGGAGGAACGAGAGGCGCTCACAGTGTGTTCGGGAAGACCCCGGTGCCAGCCTCGCGCACCGTTCACGAGGGGAACCTCACCTTAAGGCGCTACAAGCCGCAAGATCGCGACCCGGTCGATCCCCCCGATGGTTTGCCGTGAGTCCCGGATAGATGGCCTGCTCGACCGTTGTGAACACCGACAGCCTCCTTGAGGCGGAGTCGGTCCAGCGAGCCATCGGGGGGATGGGGCCGAACCTTCCGTTGTAGTTATGAAGTACGTTCCCCTTTCACCAACAAATCGCTTAACCTGGTTAGGCTAGGTCATACGGGTTCAGCGGGCCCGGAGGCGCTGTCCAGCCGCGCGCGGCCGGGACAACGGGGGCCCACCATTGGGGCGACCAGGGGGTGCCGGGCGCGCCCATCGAAACCGCGCCGCCGTCGACGACCAGAGTTTCTCCGGTGATGAATGACGAATCGTCTGAAGCGAGGAAGAGGTAGGGACGTGCCATTTCCTCAGGCTCAGCGAGGCGGCCCATGGGAGTCGCGTTGAACAGCATGTTCCTGGGTGCTTCATTTTCCCACGCCATTCGAACAAGAGGTGTACGTGTAAATCCAGGCGCGACGCAATTGGCGCGGACATTCTTGCGGCCGTACTTAACGCCGTAGTAGCGGGCCAGCTCAATGACCCCACGTTTGCAGGCCGCATACGGGTTAGGTTCCGCAGCCACGTCCTCGATGACCTGGTCCGGGATGGTGTCGGCGTTCTGTTTCAGCAGCTCCATCAACTGGAGAAAAGGGGCCGAGAGCGGCGGGTAGATACCCTGGTTAGAAGCAGTGTTCACAATGACGCCTCCACCTTGCGCCACCATCATCGGGATCGCGGCCTTGCAGCCGTAGTAGACGCCGAGCAGATTCACGCGTACGAGCTTGGTGCTACGCCCCACGATCCCGGCGTTGTTGACCAGGATGTCGAGCTGCCCGAACTCCGCCGCCGTTTCTTCGATGGCGCCTTTGATCTGGTCCTCTTCTGAAACGTCCGCCGCCTTTGAGATGACCTTGCCGCCGCTCCCCTTGAGTTCCTGTGCCTTGGCGGCGGCGTTATCTCCATCAAGGTCGACGATCGACACGTTGGCGCCTTCGCTTGCGAACAGGCTGGCTACCGCTCCGCCGATTCCCTGCGCTCCTCCTGTAACGAGAGCCGACTTTCCTTTCAGTTTCATCCAGGTACCCCTTCACCGGCGGCTGCCGGTCAGGAGAGCTTACTGAGCGCAGAGGGTTTCTGACAGGGGCGCTCTTAGCGTTTAGGTGGTGGCGCCCGGCGTCGACGAATGTGCGGCGATACGAGCCAGGTACTGCCCGTCGCACCAGGCCTCTTGGAAGAATCGAATTTCCATTCCCGAGCACAGTTCGAGGAGTTCGTTCGTCTCAAGCAAATGAGACAAGGAAGGTGCGAGATGACGCTCGAGGTTTTTCTGCGTCGCGATCTCACAGAACAGGAAACCTCCCGGCACCAGGCGCTCGCGCATTTCAGGAAACAGCTCCCGCTGCAGATAGCGGAAGCAGGTGATGACGTGAAATAGTCCCGCGGGCAGGGGTTCACTCTCGAGGTCCATCAGGACGATTTCGAAGCTCACTCCTGCCCCAATCGCCGCGCGCTGCGCCATCGCAACTCCGACGGGCGATATATCAACCGCTGTGACGTTGAGGCCGTGCCCGGCCAGCCACGTTGCTACGCGGCCCGCTCCCGTTGCCACATCGAGCGCGCGACCATCACTGGGCCACTCGGATTCGAACTCGCCGAGCCATGCGGGGATGGCGCCTTCGCCGTGCGTTCCATCCCGGTATCGGGTGTCCCACCGTTCTCTGTCTCGGTCTGCCATCGACGCCGCCTAAAGGGCGGCCACTTTCGGTGCGATTTCGGCAGCGATGAACTCGGGAAGAGTCTCGCTGGCTGGATCCGGGTTGTTGAAGATGACCTCTTCCATCCCGGCTTCGGCAAGCTTCCCGAGCTGGTCCACAACCTGCTCTGCCCCACCCACGATGGTGCCGGCCGCTTTGAGCTGCTCTCGGTAGACGGGTAGCGACACGTCGAGTTCCGGCGCCAGCGCTTCTTTGAGAGTGCGGGTGGCCTCGTCGATTTCCTTGTCCGTCGGTCCAATTAGACCGAAAGCGAGCATCGATGTGCTGATCGATGAGGGGTCACGGCCGACTGCGTCGCAGTGCCC
The DNA here is from genome assembly GCA_036010925.1 of Dehalococcoidia bacterium. Lineage (GTDB taxonomy): Bacteria > Chloroflexota > Dehalococcoidia > Tepidiformales > Tepidiformaceae > DASCML01. The sequence goes on from DASCML010000073.1 coordinate 5,825, forward strand.
GCCCAGGACTTCGAGCTTCCTTCTCAGCTCCTCGGGCGAGAGATTCCCCGAGTTCCACTCGTCTGCATATTTGGCGACGATTTTCAGAGTGCGCTTCTCACCACCACCGCCGATCATGATGGGCGGCCTCCCGGACCAAGGCTTGGGCAGCGACTGGGCATCTCTTAGTTGGTAGTAGCGGCCTTCGAACGTGGCAGAGTCGCTGGTCCACATCAGCTTCATCACCTCGAGTGCCTCTTCGAGACGGTCGAATCGCTCTCGAAGAGACGGATATGGGATGCCGAAAGCGGTGTGTTCCGGCTCGTGCCAGCCGACACCAAGACCCATGACGAACCGTCCGCCACTCAGGATGTCCAGCTGCGCCCCCCAGCGAGCAAGATTCCATGGCGCCCTGAAAGTGATTGGCGTAACCAGTGGCCCGAGCCTCAGTGTCGAACTCTGCATCGCGGCCGTTGCGAACATCAGGTAAGGCTCCAGCGAGTCTTGTGGCTCGCCCACCATGAAGTGATCCGAAACGAAGAGTGTCGGGAACTCGAGACGTTCGGCCGTTGCGATTGTCTTGCTCCAGTCCTCAAAGGTAATCCCGTGAGAACCGCTTACGACCAGTCCGATCCGCATATGGCACCTCTTTTAGTCGGCACGATACAACTACGGATGACGAAACAACGAGACGGTTCGACGCCTGAGAGTCAGCGGGTCAGCGTGACCGCATGGATGAATGCAATCTGTTCACCGCCGGGCGCTCGCCTGAGTAGCAGAAACGTGGCGTTGGAGCTTTGAGGCCAGCCATGGTTGTTGGTCCCGAAGCTGGAGAGAGGTATTAGGGCGTTCCATGAAGCTCCTGTCGAGGCATGCCCGTTCGATCTCAGGGTGGATGCTGCGCTCGAGCAAGTTGGCCAACGCGTACATCCTTTGCTGGACGATCTCCTGGTGAAGGTCGGTGATTGGTCTTGCGTTGACGGCTTCGAATCCTGTCGCGTAGATTTCCGACTTAATCGGTACTGCCCGGGCGCCCGGTGGACTGCGCTCTGGTGACTGATGAGGATCTGCCTTGGTCACTGCTGAACAGGTAACCGGATACCTCTCCGAACGCTTCGATGCACCCGTGGAAGTGCTCTCGCTTTTCCAGACGTTTCCCGGGATGTCCCGGGAAACCTGGATCTTGTCCGCAAACATTGGCGAGGGTTCAACCCGGGAGAAGCGCGAACTTGTGCTGAGAATCGACCCCCCTAGTGGCGGTGGGGTACCCGTCCCATTAAAGGTTGAGTGGGAGGTTTACGTCCGGCTCTGGAACTCGCCCATCCCAATCGCCGAGCCCCTTTGGTACGACGAGGGCATTCCTTTCGCCGAAGGGCGCGCCCACATGCTCAAGATTTTTGTAGATGGCAGCCCGGCCATCCCCGGGCTCCATGCTCGGGGCCCGGAAGGGGACGAAATGCGGCGAAAGACGGCGTTCGAACACGCCGAGAAACTCGCCATGGTCCATACCCTGGACTGGAAGGCGTACGGCTTCGACACGTTTCTCCCGACGCCGAAGTCAGCTGAGGACGCTCTCCGGTATGACTTTGAGATTTGGAAGCAGCACTGGTTCGACCGCCGCACGGCGCCGTTGCCTGGGGTCACAAGGGCCATCTTTTGGCTTGAGGAGCAGATTCCTACCGACTCTCCGCGTATAAGTCTGTTCAAGGGCAATAACGGCTTGAACGAGGAAATCTGGAAGGACGGGAAGATAGTCGCCATGAGCGACTGGGAGCTCGCCGGTCTCGGCGACCCGGCCCAAGACTGGGCGTTCTCCCAAGGGATGCTCAATTTGTGGGACGAAGAGAAGACTCTCGCTCATTACGAGGAGGCGGCGGGCTTCAAGCTTTCTCGTCGGGCGCTGGCCTTCTACAAGCTGTTCATGACCTTTAAGGCGATCGTCTGTTTGAACAGCACCATGGCGGCGTTCATGGATGGCCGCGACCTGAGAGCCGTGATTCCCTTCATGGGTCTTGGATCCGTCAAGAACATGGAGTACATGTTGAATTCGTTGGTCGGCATGGATATTGAAGAGGCCACCGCGGTGGTGTCCGGGAGGCCCGCAGTGTTACACAGGGAGGAGCAGGGACTGGCATGAGACCGAGTTCAAAAGAAATCATCGACGGCATTTCCTGGGTGCTCAACAACAGGGTCGCACCCCACGCTACCGAGGCCTGGGCGGCCAGTTCTCTTCGGAGCGTCGCGGGTCTGCTCAAGCATCTCTCAGTCAGGGTCGAATCGGAGGGCCAGATCCTCTCGGAGGACAACTCGGATCTCAGAGCGTTGCTAATGAATGTCGCTGCCCGGCTGGGCGATGGGTCCGGCACATCCCAGTGGACCGCCGAAGTGCGTGCATCTCTCGATAAGGAATGGAGAGCCACCGGGTCCTATCCGACAGTCGGTTCTCTCGAAGAAGAGAACTACGCGCTCAACAGTCACCTCGAGAAGTTCATGCATCTTCTTCATGACGCGGGAGCCGGCATCAGGGAGTCGGAAACGACCGAGATCGAGGCTGATGTCGGTGCCTATTTGAAGCGCCAGATGGAGCGCGAACGCCCACTCTATAACCCGCCCTTCACCGGGCCACCTTTCTAGACAGGACCCGGCCGGGCTGAAGGTGGCAGCCCATCAGAAGCAGCGGCTACTGCGCCCGTTCGTATGCGGCAAGCAGGGCGTCCAGTCGTCCCGCGACGGCGGCCCTCCTCTCGGGGTTCATGACGATGAACTCCTCATTGTTCTTGATAGCTTGTACGACCCACTCGCCCACTTCTTCGGGTTCGTTGGGAGGGATGGTGCGATGAGCCCTTGCGGCCAGGAACTCCGCTGGCGTTTCCTCAGGTCCCCCGAGTTCGTCGGGTCGGTTGCGGCCCGAATGGTCGATCTGTGTTCGCACGTTTCCGGGACATAAGAGAGAGACGCCGATGTCGATCTTGGCAAGATCGCGACGCAAGTGCTCTGTCAACCCAGTAACCGCGTACTTCGCCGTCACGTAGGAGAGCACTCCGCCTCCGGGGTAGAGCCCAGCTGTGGAGGATGTGTTGACGATGTGCGCCTCGCCGCCCTGGGCGATCAGCCTTGGAACAAACTGCGTAACCCCATTCACGACGCCATCGAGGTTCACGCCAATAACCCACTTCCAGTCATCGTGTGTGAGATCTACCATGTTCTTGAACGTAAACACGCCCGCGTTGTTGCAGAGGACGTGGACCGTCCCGAACTCGGCGAAGCTTCGGTCGGCTAGCTCACGGACCGAATCGCGCTTGGCCACGTCGGTGCATACCGCCAGTGCTTTCTGTCCCGTTTCGCGCACTTCTGCGGCTACGGCTTCGGCTGCGTCTTCCTGAATGTCCGAGACCACGACTGACATGCCCTCTGCCGCGAATGCCAGGCACATCCCTCTGCCGATTCCGCTCCCGCCCCCGGTCACGACTGCCGTCTTTCCATTCAGCCGCTTCATGACTAGCCGCTCCCCTCTCGCGCTGCGAAAGCGTCGAAAGCATCGAGCAGGCCGCCGAAGCGCGTCTCTACCGATTCCCGTGTGTCGGCATGGCTCAGGACGTACATTTCGTCGTTTCTCACTGCCGCGAGCACCATCGCGGCGAGGTCGTCCGGGTCCATTGTCGTTGGCACCGGTGGCGCCTGGGCGGGTGGTGGGGCCGCCGCAGCCGGCAGCATCGGCGCCTCCGGCCCTCCAAACCGTTCGGGACGATTACGACCGGCTTCGCCGATGCGGGTTCGCACGCCGCCGGGGCAAAGAACAGTGACGCCGATGCCTTTGCCGGCAAGGTCAAACCGCAGCGATTCAGACAGCCCGACGACCCCGTGCTTCGACGTCGTGTAGGAAATGATTCCTGGAATCGCTTCGGGTACGAGACCCGCAATTGACGCGGTGTTGACAACGTGCCCCCCTTCGCCGGCCGCAGCCATGCGCGGGACGAACGCCTCTACTCCGTGGATGGTGCCCCAGAGATTGACCCCAATGACCCAGTCCCAGTGGTCTTCGCTCATGTCTTGGGCCAGTTTCATCGTCACGACACCGGCGTTGTTGCAGAGAACATGCACCGACCCCATTTCGCGGTAGGCGACGTCCGCGAGCTCGTCAACCGACTCTTTGTTGGAGACGTCCGTCTTGACCGCTAGGCTGCGTACGCCCAAGGCCTTGACCTCGTCGACAACGACTGTTGCAGCGTCCAAGTCTACGTCGGAGACGACGATATTCATGCCCTCTTTGGCGAAAGTGAAGGCAAGGGACCTCCCAATGCCTCCGCCGCCTCCGGTAATGACCGCAGTCCGACCTCTAAGTTCCTGCAAATCGGCACCCCCTGAACAGCGGCCCAGTCTAGCACGCAACTTCGCCTTCACCGCTGCGTTCATCGACCGGTGCGAGGAGCTGTCGATGTCCCTACAATCCAGAGCCTCGGACCCGTAGATCCATCCCATCGGAGGCACCCTCATGACGACCGATGTCCGACCTGCTACTGAGTTCACCGGCAGCGTCCCGTGGGCGCATGCGCTGGCTGAGGGTGCGCCTTCGATCAGTGGGCCTTTGCCGGGACCGCGCTCCCAGGAACTCTTCGAGAAGACGCAGAAGTACCAGTATGGAAGCTATTTCCAGATGGTAAATGCCCTCCCGATCGCGCTGACCAGGGGCGAGGGCGTCGTTCTTATCGACGCCGACGGTAACCGCTACCTCGACTTCACCCAGGGGCACATGGTTGCAGGCCTCGGCCACGGTCATCCCCGCGTGGCGAACGCCATCGCAAACCAGGCAGGACGATTGATGAATGTCCGCGACTTTCCGACAGACAAGCGGGTAGCTCTGATGGAGAAGCTGGCGACTATAACGCCGGGCGACCTCAATGTCTTTCAGTTTTTCAACGCTGGCACCGAAGCCACCGAGGCCGCGCTGCGCGTGGCGAGAGCAGCCACCGGAAAGATCGAATTCGTCTCGATCGCTGGCGACTATCACGGTCGCACTACCGGAGCGATTGCCACCTCTTTTGGCAACCCTGCCACCGGGCCGCGGCCGTCTGGCTTCATCACCCTACCCGGTGCGTTCTGTTATCGCTGCGAATACAAGATGACCTACCCGGATTGCGTGATGCATTGCGTTGATTTTCTCGAGCGTGCGATGCTGACGAACAGCCACGGGCAGCTCGCCGGCATCATCGCGGAGCCGATCACAAACGGCAGCGGAGGTCGCATTTATCCCGACGAGTTCCTTCCGAAGCTACGCGAGATCGCCGACCGGCACGGCATGCTTCTGATTCTTGACGAGTTCGCCAGTTTTGCTCGCACCGGGAGGTGGTTCGCTGGTGACCACTGGGGCGTCACGCCCGACGTGGCTATCATCGGCAAGCTTCTCGGAAACGGATTTCCGATCTCGGTTCTCTGCGTTCGCGAGGACCTGAAGGACGCACTGCAGCAAACTCAGCCATCATCGACACACGGTGGCCAGCCAACGGCCTGCGCGGCGGCCCTGGAGGTCGTCAACACGATCGAGGACGACGGCCTGCTCCAGCACGCTACGGACGTGGGCGACGCATGCCTTGAGCGGATGCAGGAGATCGCGGACGCTCACCCGACCGTTGGACAGGCACGCGGGAAGGGTCTTCTCCTGGCGATCGACTTCGTAAAAGACAAGGAGAGCCGGGAGCCGGACTTTCAGGCGGGCCAGCTCTTTTACAAGAAGGCTCTCGAGCGTGGCCTGGTGACATCCGGCGGCGGCAACGTCGTTCGTGTCTGTCCGCCGATTGTCATCTCAAGAGCGACCGCGCTTCGCGGATTCGACATTGCGGACGAAGCCATCACCGCCGTTGAACAGGAGCTCGGCCGCAGCTAGCCTGTTTGTGGCGCATCTACCGGTAGGGTCTGAACATCTCCCGAATGTCTTCGACGATGTCCAGGGGTACCTCGGCTGCCGCGAAGTGACCGCCTCTTCCGCGGGCACGTGTCCAGACAAGGTTGTAGTACTCTGTCGCCCAGCCCCGAGCCTGGGATGTCATGTCGTGGTCCATGAACGTGATGCCTGTGGGCGACTCGACCACAGGCTTTCGGTCGTGGGATGGCTCCCAGGGGTGACGGACCTGCTCTGCGTAATAGCGGGCGCTAGTGGCGAATGTCCCGGTTGCCCAGTAGAGCATCATCAGCGTGAGGAGGTGGTCGCGGGAGAACGACTCCTCGACCCCAAGCGGCCCGCGGTTGTTGTCGGACCACCAGTAGCGCCTCTGTAGGAGCCAGGCACAAAGTCCGGCCGGAGAGTCGTTGAGTGCGTATGCGATCGTCTGCGGCTCGTTCACGTTGACGGCGACGTGGGCCGTATCGGGCCTCGGCCTCATCACACCGGGCGTCACCAGGTCGGGGTTGGCCGCTGCCTGTTCGGGGGTTATCTCCACCCTTGCCAGGAGTGCCGTCTGTCCCATGTCCGCGAGGACAGGAATAGGGATTGCGCCTGTGATATGGATCGCTGTTACCCGGTGGGCGTACTTGTGGCCGAGCTGACCGGTGATGACGTTGCCCCAGTCTCCGCCATGGGCGAAGAACTCTTCGTAGCCAAGCTCCCCCATCAGCGAGGCCCACGTGTCAGCCGTTCGCCACGGGTTCACACCGGTCTTTCTGAGGGGCGTCGAGAATCCGAAGCCCGGCAACGAGGGAAGCACCACGTCGAAGGCGTCATCTTCCCTTCCGCCGTAAGCTGCCGGGTCTGCGAGCGGTCCAATGAGCTGGTTGAAATCCCAGAAGCACCACGGCCACCCGTGGGAAAGAATCACGGGAATGGGCTTGGGTCCCCGTCCCCTTTCGTGAATGAAGTGGATCGGCATCTCGTCGATCTCGGTGCGAAAATTGGCGTAGGAGTTGATCTTCCCCTCAATTGCCCGCCAGTCGTAGGTGTTGGCCCAGTAGTCGACCAGTTCCTTCAGATACGCGCCGTTCACGCCATAGGACCAATCGTCGTTTGCGAAATCCTCTGGAAAGCGCGTGTGAGTGAGTCTGTAGCGGAGGTCCTCTAGGAGCTCCTGCGGAAAGTGGATCTCGAAGGGCTCTGGCGGCATGGATGACCTCCAGCTCGTTCGTCGTGCGCGCCAGCCTAGCATGCTCTGCCGGCCTCGACCCGGAGGCGTTGACGGATCATTCGATGTTCTGTACATGTCTAATTC
>DASCML010000074.1:0-8710 GCA_036010925.1 Dehalococcoidia bacterium
ATGCGTGAGTCCTACGAGCCGTGCGAGGCTGCGACCTTGGCACTGGAGAAGGCCCACGATAAACACATCAAACAGTACGGCTCCGGGATCGAGGAGCGCCTCACCGGCCAACACGAAACGGCCCACTGGACCGAGTTCACGTGGGGCGTGTCAGACCGCGGCGCTTCAGTGCGAATCCCTTGGCAGGTCGCGAAGGACGGCAAAGGGTATATCGAAGACCGGAGGCCGAACGCCAACATGGACCCATATGTCGTGACACGCCTTATCCTCGACACCGTGTGCACCTCCATGTAGGCACGCACAACAGCACCTGTTGGTGCACAGCAAACAGTCGAAGCGGTTGCCCAAGCGTCGAGGAGCCCGGTCGGGAAAGTCCGACCGGGCTCCTCGGTTTCTCGAGATCTTCTCGACGTCCATTCGAAGGCGCCTGAATCAGGGCGACCCTCACTAAAGCCGGACCGGGCCGGCCTTCGTTCAACCTTCGGAATCCCCCCTTCGGCGCTCACTGTTTCATGAATCCGAACATGTAGCCCGCGGCACGACGCATCTGAGTCTCCTCGGATCCCTCTGTGATCCGGTAGCGGTGGCGATACCGAAGGCAAACCCGCGTTTGCCGGAGAGCATCTTCGGAAGCCACTCCTCTCTCTGTTCGTCACTCTCGTGATTGAGCATGAGTAACAGACCGACGTTGTTACCGCCGATGGAGTGCTCGGTTTGCAGATCGTCATGTAAGCCGAGGCGTTTGTTGGCCAGATGCTCGCGGATGACCGCCATCCCGAGGTTGGTCCCGTCCTTACTGTCGTATTCCTTCCGGTACGGGTAGCGGTGATGCCCCGCCGCGTCTACGCGTCGGTGTGCTTCGCCAAACTGGGCATCCCACTAACAGAGAGACGCCGTTTGCCATACGATGTGGCAGCGCTTCTCCAGGAGCGTGGAAATCGAACAAATGCGGGAGTTGGAATTATGGCCGGTCGGCTCGAAGGCAGAGTAGCAATCGTCACGGGTGCAGGGCGTGGAATTGGAAAGGGCGAGGCGATCTTGCTGGCCCAGGAAGGCGCTCGCGTGGTCGTCAACGACCTCGGCGGAGGGCCCGGCGGTGAGGGTGGCGAGCAAGCCCCGGCTGACGAGGTCGCGAATGAGATCAAGGCTGCGGGAGGCGAGGCGGTCGCGAACTATGACTCCGTCGCCAGCATGGAAGCCGGCGAGGGCATGGTGAAGCAGGCACTCGACACCTGGGGTCGGCTCGACATCCTCGTGAACAACGCCGGCATCCTTCGAGACCGGATGGTGTTCAACATGACCGAAGAGGAATGGGACATCATCATGGCCGTTCACCTGAAGGGCCATTTCGCTCTGGCAAAGCCTGCCTCCCAGGTCTTTCGACAGCAACGGAGCGGGAGGATCGTCAATACAGGGTCTGGCTCCGGGTTCGGGAATATGGGGCAGGCGAATTACGCAGCGGCCAAAGAGGGCATCGCCGGTTTTACGCGGACGATTGCACGCGATCTCGGCCGTTACGGAGTGACCGCCAACATGATCCGGCCGAGCGCGGCAACGCGACTCACCATGTCGCCGGAGATGGCGGCGGCACGGGAACGGCGCACAGCAGCTGGCCTGGCCCGCGCGGGCCAGGGAACCGGAATGCCCGATGACATGACGCCAGAGCGGATAGCGCCACTGGTCGTCTGGCTTTGCACCGACGCGGCAGCCGAGGTAAATGGCCAGGATTTCAGCGTCGGAAGCGACTTCATCAGGCTCAATACGCTGCCGACCCCGGTGAAGAGTATTCACCGCGAAGGCGGCTGGGACCTCGACACGCTCGACCGAGTATTCCCCCAGACCATTGGGCAGGGGCTTGTCAATCCGATGCCCGCCCAGCCTCCGAAATCCAACTGACCAAGACAGGGCAGGATGGTAACCATCCTGCCCCGTCAATCATGACCTACCTGGGACGGTGCCAGACTCTTGTGTGATCATCTTGGTCGATCAACCGGGGACCACCACTGACTCCATTCGCAGCCAAAGGCGGCCGCTAGGCCTTCCGAATCTCCACTCGGGTGTCCCGGTCGTTGAAGCCCAGCTCACCCGACCAGATGTCACGATGCAAGTTCGAGCACTCCTCGCACGACACCGACGCCATTTCAACGGGGTTGAGGGATGCAGGCATGACCCACAGGAAGTGCTTCCACGTTGGACTGCGAATTCGTCCAGTGGTGGTAGATAACCGACTGCCCCGCCCGGACCGGCAGGACGCATCCTAGCGACCCGGAGTCCGGTTTCCTTCAGGCCGTCTCTATCCTCCCGGTCTTAGAGAATGAAGATGCTGCTGGCAGAGATCCCGCGCCAGAGCGGAAATTCCAGAATAGAACGGGGTGCCCTTGGGCTCGGTTCGGTCGGCCGTGTCTTTCGTGAATCCCACGAGGTGAAACCGCAGGAAATCCTGCTGGGCCTGCCGATAAGCACCAGGGTCAGAACCTCTCTCGAGAGCCGCCGCCTCTTGATACGAGAGAATATGCATGAATTCTAATTCGTTGGAGATGTGGTCCGGCCGGTCGCGAGTATCCTCCTCGAGACTGGGACTGACACCGAAGTGATCGTAAAAACGAAGCACGTCCTCCATCACCCCGAGGCGGCCGCCACCGTACTCTCCCTCGTAGATAAAGGCCGGCGGCCCTGCATTTCCGCCAAGTTCGAACATTTCGACATGATTCTGCTGGGTCTCCTCGAGACTACCGACTTCAAGACCCCCCGGGACACTGACCGCGTACGGCAATCCTGCCGCCGCCTCGGAAAGCTCCTGCGCCAGCTGCCCGCTGCTCGCTGACCGGTGAAGATCGGCCGTTGGATAGCGGAAAGCCTGCGAAAGAAGCGAGTACAGCTTGCTCTGATTGCCTGCCTGCGCGGCCTCCGGTGCCTGCAATTCCATACTAGTCATGCCCTCACCTCCTCTATTCCTCCGGGATCGTTGCTCAGCTCTCCCAGCAGCTCGGGATAGCGCTTGGCGATCAGAGCGTCCGTGAGCTCAGACTCCTGCTTGGGCTCCTGCCGCCGCTTCCCCATCTCTTCTCTGAGCGTGGCCAGCGCATCGTTGACCTTCGGCCCAAACAACGACTCCAGATACTCGGTGGGAACCCTTGGTTTCTCTTCGTTAAGCGTTCCGTCTTCGTTGTAACTCATCGGTCCGATCGGAGGCACGTAGAACACGTTCGGCTCCGTCCCATACTCCGGATGCAGCGGCAGGGCCACCTCGTACTTCTTTACGGCCGTGTGGACCGAGCCCCCCTCGTTGTCGAGATAGTCAACGAACATCGCTCGGCCGGGACAGCTTCGGACACACGCCGGCGCCACGCCTTCGTCGACTCGAGGAACGCACCAGTTGCACTTCTGGGCAGACATGGTCACCGGGTTGTAATACACCTCTTTGTACGGACATCCGCTCATACATGCCTGGGACGTACAGGTCTCACAGACCCGCTCGTCGATCTGCACAATACCGTCCCCCTCTCGCTGCGAGATGGCATCGAACGGGCAGGCCTCCGCACAGCTTGGCTTGCTGCACTTGAAACACATACGCGGCATGTAGAAAAAGTATGCGTTCGGCCACTCCCCGCTGCCTTTGTCCTCTTCCCAGTTGGGACCCCATGTCGGCTGGACTCTCGGCGCCAGGTGGATGTCCTGGCCCTGGCGGCCATAGAGAACTTCTTCGTAGTTGAAGTCCATGCCCGCACCACCGTAGTCGTCCATGCTGGGCTTCTTGCCCAGCACCACGTTGCCGTTGGCGTCGTAGCCGCCACCCATCTGCTCCCAGTCCTTCGGATAGCCCCGACCCGGCATGGTGTTGACCTTCATCCACCACTGGTGATCCATGCCCTTGTCGTTGCTCCACTGGACCTTGCAGGACACCGTGCAGGTCTGACAACCCATGCATTTGTTAAGGTCGATTACCATAGCCAATTGTCGATTGGTGTCGGCCACTAGCTTTCCCCTTTCTGATTCTGGCCGGGGAACCGTCCGGCTCCCAACCAGCTTAATCGTGCGCTCTTGTGGAAAATCTAGAGAGTGCTCTACTTTCCCGCGTGTGCGGAATCCTAGTAACACCTTTTAACACAGTCAATTCATGTTCCCCTGCCAACGCGATAACAGAGACTGTCCACAAATCACAACCCGATCATTAAATCGCACTTAAACCATTAACGGTTCCGTCGATCTTTTCGTGTGACACTCAACACCGACAGAGCATAATGGGTCAGCCGCGCGGGAGTCCCAACCCACGGGTCGCTATGACGTTTCGCTGAATCTCGGATGTGCCCCCGCCGATTGTTGCCGAGATGCTCGAAAGGTATTGAACTGCATAACGTCCCTGCTCCATGGCACCGGAGCCGGCCATCACCTGACCGTGCAGTCCGAAGGCGCCAAGCGCGACGCCACCCGCCCTCTGACTGAGCTCCGATCCCAACAACTTCGCGGCCGATGCCTCTCTGTTCGGTATTTCCCCTCGATCCTGCATGGAAGCGATCGAGTAGGCCAAGAGCTCACCGACCCCAAGCGACACCTTCAGATCGGCCATGTCGAGGCGGTGGTTCTCGCAAGTTCCGGCCGAGCTCAAGGTGTGGATCATGTCGTCTACGAAGCGGCGGGTCGCGGCAAAGCTCGCGACGCTGGAGCGCTCGAAGTCGAGTGTTGCGGCCGTTTGGTACCAACCACGGTTTTCCTCGCCGATCCGCCTTGAGGTCGGGATGTGGACATTGTCAAAGAAGACCTCATTGAAGCTGTGCTTTCCGGCGACGTTGATGAGCGGACGGACGGTGACACCCGGCGCATTCATGTCCACGATGAAGTTGCTCAGGCCTCTGTGCTTGGGAGCCTCTGGGTCTGTGCGAGCGACGAGCCATCCGTGGTCGGCACGATGGGCGTCGGATGTCCAAATCTTCTGCCCACTGATCACGTATTCGTCGCCATCCCGAACAGCCCGCGTCTGCGCGGACGCCAGGTCAGAGCCCGCTCCCGGTTCGCTGAAGAGTTGGCAGAAGTAGTTAGAGCCCCTAGTAATCGAGGATAAATGGAGCGTCTTCTGCTCGTCCGTTCCGTGCAGCATAAGAATTGGCCCGACGTAGAAAACGCCACGCCGGTGGGCTCCGACCGGAGCGCGGTTATAGGCCATCTCTTCGTTGAAAATAACCTGATCGACATGTGAGAGACCGAGCCCTCCGTAATCGATCGGCCAGGGAAGCGCGACCCAATTGCGCTCGGCAAGTCTTCGTGAAAACTCTGGCGACCAAGCACCGTCCAGTTCCTGCATCTCCTCGGTTAGATTCTCGCGGAGGAATCCGCGGATCTCAGAGCGAAACTTCTCTTGCGCCTCTGTGAATCGAAACCGCACTGGACATCACCTCCCGGTCATCAGCCCGGGTTGCAGGACCACCTGGTGGGCCCCGCCCCCCCTTCGCAATCCCCCGCTCGGTGCCAGACTAGCAGGGGGCCGGTTGCTAAGAACCGCAAGGGGCCCTGCACAAGACCTGGTGAGGTGTCCGCGTAAAGCAGGCCACCTCACTGAAAGTGAACGCGTAGCGACCGGGATGGTTGACTGCAAACCTCCAACGAAGAACGGGACGCTGTGATCTGCAATCCGTTCAACCGGTTCAGCGGCGACGGCTCGCGCCTTCCTCCTACTGGGGGCTTCCCGCTGGACGTTTCTTTCGCTTGCTCAAAATGGACGGTTGCTGCACAGGTGAATAGACAAAGCCCACAGAATCATTAGCGGCGCCGTACTTGGCCGTGAGCTCTTCCATCGTCCCGGCATCCAAGGCCCTTGGCGGGCATGCCTCAACGCAAATCGGCTTCTTACCATCCGCCCAGCGGTCGTAGCAAAGGTCACACTTCTGCATCTTGGCCCCGTCCTCGACGTCGAACTGCGGCACTGAGTAGGCACAAGCATCCCTACAGAGGTGGCCGGCACAGTTGAGGCACCTCTTGGCTTCAGCGACGGCCGCTTCAGCGTCAAAGCCGAGAACGACTTCGTCCCAATTCGACAGCCGCTCGGCCACAGGCCGCATCCGCTCGGCCCGCCTCGGTTGCTTCTGGGTTCCGGCCGGAATGTCCACCACGATGTCAGATGCCTGCACGACAGGCTCCGGCCTCACCCGCAGGACATCGCCCTGGAGGTATCGATTCATAAAGGACGCGGCCCGCTGTCCGGTACCGATGGCGTGGACCACGCTGCCTGCAAGATCGAAGCTATCGCCTGCCGAGAAGATGCCCTTACGCTCGGTCATCATGGTCTCGGGATCGGTGCCGATCGTCCCGTTCTCGTCCTGCTTAATCTGACCGTCGGCGGTGAGGCCGGTAAGGTCCGGGCTCTGGCCGACGGCGAAAATGACGGTGTCAACCGAACTGGTCTGTTCGGTGCCCTCGAGCGTTTCGTAGTGTCGGCCGTTCTCGTCAAAGATGGGCCCCCTCACCGTCACAGCTTCGACGCCCGTGACCCTCCCTCTCTCGCCGAGAACTCGAGTGAGCGATTGACCACCCTGGAACACGACCCCTTCTTCGAGTGTGTGTTGCTTCTCGTCGTCGTGGCCGGCGGCCTCTTCAAAACCGCCCTTCCGGAACATGAGTCGCGTTTCGGCACCGAGGCGACGCGCTGCGCGGGCGCAATCAAGTGCCGTGTTTCCGTCCCCGACCACCACGACCTCATTGCCTACATCGACAGGGTTTCCGAGATTGACGTCCCTCAAGAACATGGTCCCAACGAGGCTTCCTTCGAGTTCGGCCCCGGGAATGTCCTGTTTGATGCCGCGATGTGCTCCGACCGCGAGCAGTACTGCACCGTAGCCTTCCGCAAGCAGGTCATCCAGGCCTTGGCCGAGATCGATGGCGGCGTTGGTTTTAAATTCCACGCCGAGCGCCTCTATGTAGTCGAGGTCTTTCTGAAGTGCTTCGCGTGACATCCGGTAAGCAGGGCCACCGACGGCCAGCATGCCGCCTATGACGGGCAAGGCTTCGAAGACTGTGACGCCGTAGCCCATCCTGATCAGGTCGTAGGCCGCGCCCAGTCCGGCCGGCCCAGAACCGACGATCGCGACCTTATGGTCCTCGGTCTGTGTCACTCTCTCTGGCGCTTCATACGGTGTGCTGTCATGAGCGAATCTTTTCAAAGCCATGATGGCGATAGGCTCGTCAAGCTCGCTTCGGGTGCAGGCCGTCTCGCAGGGTGAAACACAGATCCGCCCGCACACGGAAGGCAAGGGCATATTCCGTCGAATCAACTCGAGGGCTTCCTGGTTCTTCCCCTTGGCGATCAACGCGATGTAAGCCGGAGCGTTGAGGCCTGCCGGGCACGCCGCCTGGCAGGGGGCAGTCGACTCACCGTAGGTATAGTCGCCGCCGCCGGTGCTCGCCACATCGATGATTCCGCAGGGCTCCGCGCCGCGGCACTTATCGCGGTCCACGACAACGACGCCGTCCTGCTCCCGCTTGGTAATGGCGTCGTTGGGGCACACGAACGAGCACACGGGGTTGGCGCAGTGGTAGCAGGGAGTCGCTTGATGGCTGACGAACAGATCGGGAATGTTTCCCGCTTCGCGATACTGAACTTGCATCCAATTGGCCGGTCCCGCCGGCGTGTTGTGTAAGTCCTTGCAGGCAATGGAGCAAGCGAAGCATCCGGTGCACCGAGCCTGGTCAAAGTAGAATCCTTTTTGCATGCCGCTAGTCCTTCGTCAACGATATCTCGACGAGCGACGATTTCAGAGCCGCCGCCCCGCCGGGTGAATAGGTGTCGTTTGTGAGGACGTTCACGCTGCCGTTTCGGCAGATCCCCTCCTCATCCGGCTCAAACCAGGTTCCCTCGTGGATGGCAACAACGCCCGGAATGATTCGTCTCGTCACCCACGCTTTGATCGCGAGCTTCCCCCTGTCGTTGAACACATAAACTTCATCACCGTCCCTGACCCCCCTCGCTTCCGCGTCGACCGGATTGATCCACATAGCGTGGGGCTCCACCTCCTGCAGCCAGCCAATGTTTTGCAGTGTGGAGTGGGCCCTCACCCTAGGATGAGGAGTGAGCAATTGGAGCGGATACTTCTCGATCAAGGGGTCGTTTCGATCTTCAGGAGAAGGGAGGTACTTCGCCACAGACGGAATCCTGGGATTCTCAAGATCGGCCAGTCGTTGCGAAAAGAGCTCAATCTTCCCGGAAGGTGTCTGGAACGGGTTGTTCTCCAAGTCCTCGATCTGCTGTTGGAACGCGATATACGCGTCATCCATATCGATACGATGGATGCCTTCCGCCTTGAACACTTCGTAGTCGGGGATGTGCTCCTTGTACTCCGGATTAGTCTCGACGAAGATTCGCAGCCATTCGTCCTCATCGTGTTCGTTGAAGTGCTCGAATCCCATGTACTCAGCGAACAGGTTGCCGATCTCCCAGTCTGACTTGCATTCCCCCAGAGGCTCGATCGCTTTGTTGGCGTACGTGAAATACGGTCCCGATGGCCATGGCCGGGTCAAATCGTTCTTCTCCGCGAAACTAGACACCGGCAGGACGATGTCGCAGTAACGCATCGTGGGAGTGAGGAAAAGATCCTGGCCAACCGTGAACTCCAGGCCCTTGAGCGCCTCGACGCCCTTGTTCAGATTCCCTCGCTGGCCCAGGACATTGCCACCGGCAAACCAGGCGGCTTTGAGGTCCGCCGGGTACCCGGCTGCCGTCCCG
>DASCML010000075.1:0-1845 GCA_036010925.1 Dehalococcoidia bacterium
GGCAACGTCTTCAAACCAGTTCATGAACTCGAACTGGTCTGTAGACAGGTGAAAGGTATCCGCGGACCAGTTGGTCAGCGCAAAGAGACGGCGTCCGCTTGTCCGAAGGTCGGCCAGGATGGCAACGGTCGCCTCAATCGAATCGCCGATCATCTCGTCGAAGCGCGGATAATACGCTTCGATGAGATGCGCGTACTCCGGGAACTCCTGAACTTTTTCGGCCACAGCCTCCTCGATAGTTCGCCCGGAATCTTGCTCGGCGTTCCACTCCGCTGGGCAGACGTGCGTGAGGAATTGCTCCATCTCCTCCGACCCGGAAATCAACTTGCGGTAGAGATGACGAGGGTTCCAATCGATGAGAACGCCGCCAAGGTCAAAGATAATGGAATCTGGGGCGCGACTCATCGATGACATGATGACAGCCCAGGGACGATCGGGCAGGCCCTACCTACTGGATTCCTGGGGGTCGATGGTCCTGAGGACGCGACCAACACGCGCCACCGGATCGAAGAAGACCTCAGCAACCCCCGCATTCCCCAGGTTGAAGCGATTGCCGAACAGAGGACGCGTGCCCAGAAGCATGGCGAGGCCGCCGGCGATCACGCCGGCGTGACTCACGGCTACAACAGTTCGACCAGCATGACCCGTCACGATCCTGCGAATGGCGGAAGCAGTGCGGCGGGAGAACTCGCGGGGGGATTCGCCCCCGTGAAGTGTGTAATCAGGATCGTTACGGAGAAGAGCGAAATTGATTTCATTTATTTTGAGCCCCTCCCACTCCCCGATTTCACACTCGCGGAAATCGGGGACAGACCTAACGTCCAAGGCTAATCTTCGTCCAACTACCTCGGCCGTCCGCCACGCCCGACCCTGCGGACTCGCGTAGAGGGCGGCGGCACCCGGGGCATTCGACACGACCCACTGGGCGATGCGAGCTGCTTGGCTTCTCCCAACATCAGTGAGAGGAGAGTCGCCGATGCTCTCGGCGATGGAGGCGACGTTACCTTCACTCTGCGCGTGCCTGATCATGAGGAATCTGGTTCTCTGCACGATCGGGGATTCTACCCAGATGGACGTTAGCCGCCCGCAAATATTCGATTAGCCAACTCTCTCGATATACGCCAGTAAACCGCGGCTACATCCCCGCTTTGTAAACTTCCCACGAACTCAGGAAATGTTTCTTCGCGGCACCATCACCTTTTTCTCCCACACCCCCATACGCGGGGGAGACACAGGCCAAGAGCTCAAGCCTGCGTCCCGGTGAAGACCGGGGTCGTCTGTCTCGAATTAGCAGGAGGAGAAGACAAGTGAATCTAAGTAATATCAGGACCAGCGCGATCATCGGCCTTCTGGCGTTTATCGCGGGGGCATTCGCCCTAGTCTTTACCGCATCCGCGGAGTCTCTAACGCGGAATAACACCACGCCCGATCGGCGCCCATCCAACGACAGTACGTCGGTGCTCATCGGGTTCTCGGACGTTACCGCCGAGGCCGGCACCTCTGTAACGGTCAACGTCGAGCTGGATAACTCCGTCTCGATCGCCGGGGCTCAGTTGAACTTCGCCATCGACCCCCAGATCAACGTCACGGGAAGCTCCTACTTCGGCCGAGGCGAAGGTTTCACGGGCGGGGCAAGCAATACCGCCTGGCTGATGTTCGACATGAGCGGTCTTCAGATCGCCGCCTACTCGGGGGTTCCCTCCGACCTGGCCGTCGCAACGCTGAATGTCGATCTCGCGTGCGAACTTCCAGCTGGAAACTACTCCCTGGTGCCTACCCAGTCAGTCATCAGCGATGCACTGGGGAACGCCGTTCCCTCGGTGAGCTACGGTGGGACCTTGACCG
>DASCML010000076.1:0-5105 GCA_036010925.1 Dehalococcoidia bacterium
CTCACTCGAGTTCTACGAAGGCACCACACGAATCAAGGGCGGCAGCTTCACGATCGAAGATGAGATCGGGAAGAAACGAACTTTCGAAATGGACGACCTGGGTTACATCTACTGCCAGGGCGGAGGCTACTTCGGGGGATTCGACGACGGCCTCGGACAGGGGGCCTGGCGCGGCGAGTACCACGTCGAGGGTGAGACCTGGGATGCCTCGCATCCGGTCAATCTCGTGAGGGAAGACGGCACCGAGTTCGCGTGGCGGAACGCCTGGGCCGAAAGCTTTCTGCGTCTTCGAAGCGACGACGGCCAGGTTGGATACGCCCATTTCGAATGCGTAACCCTGGGCGAGTACAAGCCCTACGGGCTCGTCAGTGAGAAGGGGATCTAGCTCCCCTCAGTGGCGAGCCCGTAGGGCCCGCCACTAAGGGGATGAGCCCTGCCGTCGTCAAAGTGCTCCGCGCTACTACCCGGGAGTGAAGCCCACAGAGCGCGCCGGGTTGCCACCGTGGTGGTAGTCGACTTCAAGGCTGACCTTGTCACCGCGGAATTCAAGATAAGTCATCCCGGGTGACTGCCACTTCTTGCCCTTGTTCTCGGCTCCAAACATCTCGTGAGTGATGGTTGCGCTCATATCCCAGGTGAAAGCGACACCATCATCGTTCACCCAGAATTCGTCCGGGATGAGGATGAGGTCCGGCGCACCGACCAGACCGGCAGCGAAGAACTCGCGGATCGCCGGCCAGCCAACCTTGTCTTCGCCGGCCACGATGTCACGCAACACGCAGTCCTCAGTTAGGTACTGGGCCGGCGCGTCTGCGTCTCCACTGCTCCACGCCTCAAATAATTTCGTCGCGATTTCGATCTCTTTTTGTCCTGCCATCGTTCCTTCCTTTCCTTTCGGTTCTTTGCTCAGGCTGTTCCGTCGATGAGGTCCGACGCGCGCTGAACCATCCGCAGGTGCAGCGCGGTACCGATTGCCACCATGTTCGGCGCCATGTTCTGGCGGGTCACGAAGACCCTGAGGGCGGAAATGTTCGCGCAGGCTCCCTTGAACTGGTTGTAGACCTCCCAGTAACGCCACTCCGCGTCTGTCAGGTGGGTCCCCGTAATCTCCTCAATCAGCGCTGCCCACTCAGGCTGAGGCATAATCCCCACGCCCCGCATGCTTACCAGGAACGACCAGTCTTCGTTCGGGTTGCCTAGGTGAGTGAACTCCCAGTCAACAAGCGCAGTGATCTCGCCATTCGCGTGGAGGAAGTTTGACGGACCGGGGTCACCATGAACGATACCAACAGGCCCGTCGGGCGCATTCTTTCGCAGCCAGGCCGCGATCTCCTCGAGAACCGGAACCGGACGGTAGCGCGTCCTCCGGTAAAGCCCAAACCAGCGATCAATCTGCATGAGCGTGCCGTCACGCCCTACGACCGGAACGAGTTCGAATTCGACTCCGGCCCCGCGCCAGTCGAGCGTATGCAGATCCTCGAGATGGCGAATGTACTTGCGCAGGGTCGGCCTGTCAGGCACATCCGCCCTTCCCGGGACCCAGTCCATCACGAAGAAAGGCTGCCCGGTCACCGAAGGATCGGCTTCCCACCATCGGACATTCGCAATGGGGGTACCCGTGCCTGCCAGGCCGCGCATGACCTTGAGCTCCGCCAGGCTGCTGGTACCAAACATTCCGCCCTGTTCGAAACGAACGGCGAACGTCCGAGTGATCTCGGCACCGTTCTCCTGGTAGGCGAGGTCGATCCTGTAGTTGGCACGAGAGTGACCAACCGTGATCCGAGACAGGTCCCTGATCTCAGGCTCGCTGGTCAACCCAAGCTTGGCCGCGAAGTAGCGAGCGAGCCGTGGACGCAACTCTTCGACACTACGCATCGACCGGAGCTCCCCCGAACGTCATCAGCATCGGCATCGTCTGTTCGGCCTCCTGGGCCAATTGAGCGCGAAGCGTTGGCCGCAGGCCTCGGGTAATGGCGTGAGCGCCATCTGTGTCATTGTTGATCGCGTACGCAAGAAGATCCGAAGCCAGCTGGAGGATCGCGAACTCGTCATCCCCCACCTCCTTGACGCGATCGGCGAATTGGGCCCTGAGTTCTTCGCTCCCCGCCACGACGCCCTCGATGGTCCCCTTCGCTTCGACGGCCCGGTCGTTCTGCGAAGTGTCATCCAGAAGGAATCGAGCGTACGAAAGCGCCCCAGTCAGCTGAGCCGCAGATGCTTTCGGCCAGGTCTCCGTCAAGCTCGGGAAGACGATCTGCTTGAGGGTGACGATTGCACCCTCGAGGAGCTCGTCGACTGTCGGATGATGCGTATCCTCGCTCAATCGGTCCTCCACTAGGCCGAGCGGGAGCGGATCTGCTGAGCCACTTCCGCCTCAAGTTCAAAGTTATAACTGGCACCCCAGAGCGGGTCACGAAGCGCCTCGTCCGCCTCCGCCAATCCGCTTTCCATGAACCAGTCGAACGTGTTCTGGTGGCCGCTCCGGAAGTCATACTCCCATTGGAAGTCGAGAATCCGCTCCGCCTTTGCCATGCTCAATTCCGAGTGATGGAACACGCCGAAGAGATGTGAACACAATCCGAACGGGTTCTTGGCTGTGATGTCAGGGGGAACATAGAGAACGTCCGCCTCCTTGCCAACGATCTTGGCGATGGTGTCCACGTAGTGGTTAACCGTCACCGCATCCGCCGTTGCGTTGAACGCCTCACCAACGGCTTCGTCACTCTCGGCCGCATCGATCATCAGTCGCACCAGGTCATCGACATGGCCGTACGAGCAGACAACGAGACCTTCGTGTGGCACGAGCACGGGCCGGCCCTGCAGGAGGCGGAGGAACATCGCGGCTTCCATGTCGTAGATGTTGTTATTGGGTCCGTACACGGCCGCCGGCCTGATAGTCGTTACCGGGAAGCCAGTCTCCGCATGGCGCGCAAGAAGCTTCCGCTCGACGGTCGCCTTAAATCCACCATAGGTACCGGCAGGCTCATCTGTGAGTAGCTGGTCTTCGTGCCAGGGGAACTCCGTGCTCGGGGAGTAGGCCATGATGGAGCTGCAATAGACATAGTGGCCGACGTTCCCATCGAGCAGGTTAATCAGGTAGTCGAAGTCAGACCCCCCGGCCACCATCACGAACCCGGAGACGTCGAAAACGGCGTCCCACTGCTTTCCTTCAAGGGCATTCCGGACCGATTCGTTATCTGTGCGGTCCGCGACCAGCCGGGTGACGCCTTCCGGGAGATTCACTGGGGTCACGCCACGGTTCAAAACCGAGACATCGTGACCGCGCGCGTGAAGCTCCATGGCGGTCCGCAAGCCGATGAACGTCGAGCCGCCGAATACAAGTGTCTTCATGTGTCCAGCTCCGCCCCTGCCAGCCCGTACACAGCCGCAAATCGTGCTCCGAGGATCCCGTTTGTACGTGCTGTAGATCGCCTTGTCAATTTGCCTCCTCGGGGGGCAGAAACCAGCAGTCGCCAAGCCGTGTACACTTCCCGGCACCAAAGTTTCAATTACTTGCGGAGGAGCCATGAATCCCGACGAAGCTGAGATCCGAGACCTGGTGGCGCGCTATGCCGACGCGGTCAATCGGCGAGACGAGGCGGCCTGGGGAGCTACCTGGGCGAAAGATGGAGAGTGGGACCTAAGTGGAAGGCCGGCCAGTGGCCGGGACGCTGTTGTGGCGCTTTGGAGCCAGCTCATGGGCGGAATTCCCTGGGTTAATCAGATCGTATACTTCGGCCTAGTCGACATCGATGGCGCCGCCGCCACCGGCCGCTGGTATCTCGCCGAATTCATGAAGCTGCCGGATGGCACGGGCAGACAGATGATCGGCGTCTATCGCGACCAGTACGTCAAGGAGGACGGGGCCTGGAAGTTCGCGCAACGGCGGATGGATCCCGTCTACAGCGGACCGCCAGATCTGTCCGGCGACGCGATGCCGTTTCCGGCGGAGGGTTAGACCTGCCACCCAAATCACCTCAGGACGCCGCCGCTCTACGGTCAAAGCCCACCAGGGTGACCGGCCGTGACCCGATTGTTTCAAACTGACGAGACTCCTCTCGCAGCGCTCCGCGTTGTTGAGCTTCCGGGGATCATCACGTCACACCTTGGGAAGACGCTGAGGGACCTCGGCGCTGACGTACTGAAAGTCGAACCGCCGGGGGGCGACCCCGACCGTCTGCTCCCACCGCTGGCGGGGCCTCGGGGACGACAGCTGGGACTTCCGTGGACCGCACTCAACCTGGGGAAGAAAAGCATTTCCCTGGATCCCTCCTCGAGCTCGGACAGGGACCATCTCGGGAAGCTTTTCCATACCGCGGACGTGATCCTCACCGCGGAACAGCCCGGAAGCGAACCGCTCTTTCAGATCGACCCTGACACCGTCTCGTCGTCCGGCAGCCGCCCGGTCGTGGTCGCTCTTACTCCCTTCGGTCGGGCGGGCCCGGGATCCGAGTGGCCCGGTTCTGACCTCGTCCAGTTCGCGATGGGCGGATATCTGCAGATGACAGGCACGGAAGCAGAGTCCCCGATGAAGCCCTCCGCTCCGCTTCAGACCGAGCTGCTTGCTTGCAACCATGCCCTCGTTGGCCTGCTGATTGCACTCAGACGCCGGCGCCAGTCGGGGCAGGGCGCAGTGGTGGACCAGTCGATGCGCGACGCGGTCCCCTGGATGCTCACGCACACATATCAGTACTGGGACCTCGAACGCCGGAATCTGTCGAGGCAGGGGTCCGGGCGTGATTTCGGCGGAGCGCGTGCTCGCCTCAAGTCCGTACACCGAGTGAAAGACGGCTACATCGTCTGGATGTTCCAAACCGGCCACATCGGCGCGCGGTCCATCCGTCGTTTCATCGGTTGGATGGATAGTCTCGGCTACGCCCCGGGTTGGTTGAAAGATCTGGACTGGTCGTCGGTCGACCTCGTCCGTTCGGCAGAGGGGCTCCAGGAGAGGCTCGAGGAAGCTTTCGACCGTTTCTTCCTCACTCTTACGCGAGAAGAGATGCTCACCTGGGCACTGGAGAACGGCCTGATGCTGGCCTCCCTGCAGAGCCTTGACGAGGTGGCCCGCGACGTGCAGCTGGAAACTCGTAAGGCGTGGCGCCTGG
>DASCML010000077.1:0-5556 GCA_036010925.1 Dehalococcoidia bacterium
CCAATCCTGCTTCACGAGCGGACTCGGCCAGTGCCTTGACCCGTCCGTGATATTGATAGCCCCCGCGGTCGAACACCACGGAGGAAATGCCAATCGCTTTGGCCCGCTCGGCAATCACCCGGCCAACAACCTTCGCCGACTCGGTCTTGTTCTTGCCTTCGGTCTCAGACGAAATCTCCTTCTCTACATCGGACGCGGCCGTAACAGTCTTGCCATCCACATCGTCGATCACTTGCGCATAGATATGCGAGAGCGTGCGGAACACGTTGAGTCGAGGCCGATCCAATGTCCCTGATACAGTCCGGCGCACTCGAGCGTGTCGCCGTTTGCGAGCCTTACCCCTCGTTGCATTAGCCATCAGACCCCCATTCCAACCCGACCGGCCTTGCCGGCCTTGCGGCGGACGTGCTCGCCCAGGTACCTGATCCCTTTACCCTTGTACGGCTCGGGGGGGCGAATCTTCCTTATGTTTGCAGCAACCTGTCCTACCTGCTCGCGGTCGATTCCCTCAACCATGATCCTCGGGCCCTCAACTGAGAAGGAAATTCCGTCGGGAGGCGACACCACCACCGGGTGAGAGAAGCCGAGCGCAAGCTGAAGACTGGTCCCCTGCATCTGAGCCCGGTATCCAACCCCCTGCACCTCTAGAGTCTTAGTAAACCCGTCGGTGACTCCAACCACCATGTTCGAGAGCAGCGAACGGGAGAGGCCATGAAGCGCGCGAACCCTCCCTTCATCACTGGACCGCACCACTACGATTTCGCCGTCGCCACGGTCGAACGACATCTCGCCCGGGAACTTCCGGCTTAGCTCCCCCTTGGGCCCCTTCACCGTGATCTGGTTTCCCTGATCGATGTTGACCTCCACGCTCGAAGGAACGGGTATGGGCTTTTGACCGACTCTAGACATCTTCCTCTCCTACCAGACGTAGCAGAGGACCTCGCCGCCAACGAGCTGGCGACGGGCCTCCTGACCGGTCATGACACCCTTGGGAGTGGACAAGATCGCTATCCCCAGGCCGCCATAGACGCGCGGAATCTCTCGTTTTTGGACGTAGACACGAAGGCCGGGCTTGCTGACACGCTGCAAACCGATCAGAACGGGCTGTCGCTGGCCTCCATAGCTGAGGTCAACCTTCAGATTTGACTGTGGACATCCCTCTTCAGAGACAACCTCGAAACCACGGATGAATCCTTCGTCTTTGAGGACACGGGCAATGGCCACTTTCATCTTCGATGTCGGCATCATGACGGTCTCGTGCTGCGACTGCACAGCGTTCCGAATCCGAGTCAGCATGTCGGCAATTGGATCAGTAATCTGCATTCGCCTTACCTCTTGAGAACCTCTCTACCAGCTCGCCTTTTTGACGCCGGGCAGGAATCCCTGGTGAACCATTTCGCGAAACGTGATGCGAGACATCCCGAACTTGCGCATGTACGCCCTGGGCCGTCCGTCCACCCGGTCGCGGTTGTGCAATCGGGTTACGCTGCTGTTTAGAGGAAGCTTTCGGAGTTCGGCATAGACCCTGGCTACGCTCTCTGGGTCTCCCCAGGCCTTCTTCAACTCGGCCTTGAGTTGTGCCCGCCGTGGCTCGTACTTCCGATGTAGTTCTCTGCGGCGCTGGTCGCGCAGAATGATCCCTTTTGAAGCCATTGTCCCCCTCGCTAGTTTGTGCGGAATGGCGTGCCCAGGAGCTCGAGCAGCCGTCGTCCTTCTTCGTCTGTACGAGCACTGGTGACCACGGTCACCTGGAGGCCTCGCACTTTGTCGACACGGTCGTAGTCGACCTCCGGGAAGATCAACTGCTCTCGCACGCCAAGGCTGAAGTTGCCCCGGCCATCGAAAGAGTTTGGGCTGACGCCCCGAAAGTCCCGGATTCGCGGCAGCGCCGCGCTGACCATCCGGTCGAAGAACTCGTACATTCGGGCACCGCGAAGCGTCACCATCACGCCGATGGGGTTGCCGGTGCGGAGCCGGAAGTTGGCGATCGACCTTTTGGCCCGCGTGATCACCGGTTTTTGCCCGGTGATCTTCATGATGTCGTCAGCTGCGCGGTCTAGCGCATTCACATCGTCAAGGGCTTCCCCGAGGCCGATGTTCACCACGATCTTCCTGAGCTCAGGGACTTCCATTGGGTTCGAGTAACCGAACTGCTCCTTAAGAGCCGGCACAGCCTCGCTGATATAGCGGTCTCTCGTTCTTGGAGGCATTTACTCGATATCCTCCCCGTTCCTCTTGCCAACGCGAACCCAGCTACCATCCTCTCGCTGTCGGAAGGTGACCTTTGTGGGCTCGTCCGTGTTGGGGTCAATGAGCATCACGTTGCTCACGTCAATTGCGGCCTCTCGCTGGATTAGCTGAGACTGCTGCGTCGCGCTCCGGGCACGCTGGTGCTTCGTGACCATGTTTACGCCCTCGACTACGACCCGGTTCGTCTTGTTGATGACCGTGCGGACCATACCCCGCTTTCCCCGGTCCTTCCCGGTCAGCACCACAACGCGATCACCCTTTTTCAGCTTTGCGGGCACTACAGCACCTCCGGCGCGAGGGAGATGATCTTCATGAAATTGCGATCCCGCAGCTCGCGGGCGACCGGGCCAAAGATGCGCGTTCCTCGTGGGTTTTCACCGTCGGCATCAAGCAGCACGGCGGCGTTCTCATCGAATTTGATGTAGGAGCCATCCGGCCTCCCGTACTCTTTGGCCTCGCGCGCTATGACCGCGCGAACGACCTCGCCCTTCTTGACGTTTGAGTTCGGCTGGGCAACCTTGACCGTGGCGACGATCACGTCGCCAGGGCCGGCATAGCGCTTCCGGCTGCCTCCGAGCACGCGAATGCAGAGGAGCGAGCGAGCGCCGGAATTGTCGGCGGCCTTGACCTTGCTCTCCTGCTGGATCACTCCTCCGCCTCCGGTTCCTGCTCTGTGACCGCCTCACCCTCGGAATCTCCGCCCTTGGCGGGGGCCTCCTGCTCTTCCAGTCCCTGGCTGAGCGAGACCATTTCTTCCTCGATCTCGCGACCGATCTCGTCTGGAGCAATCTCGGCCACGTCGCCACGGGAAAGGACGTCGATGACCCGCCAGCGCTTGTCCCTCGAGACCGGTGCTGATTCGATGATGTCTACCACGTCGCCCATGCGGCAGGTGTTGCTGTCGTCATGAGCCTTGTAACGCTTGGTTACCCGGACGACCTTTCGATACAGCGGGTGCGTTGTGCGGCGCTCAACGGACACGACAACCGTCTTGTCCATTTTGTCGCTCACGACCGTCCCCCGGATCACGCGTTTCGACATGTCACTCTCCCTGAACCACGGCGATCTGCCGCTCTCTTCTGATGGTTCGAAGTCGAGCGATTCTCCGACGAATGTTTCTCAACTCGCGATAGTTTTCAAGCTGGCGGCTGGCATGCTGAAAGCGGAGCGTGAACAGGGCTCGATAAGCCTCGTTGATCTCGTTGTCGAGACGCTCGTCGTCCCAGCTTCGAATATCGAAAGCCTTTTGATTCACCATCTCAGATCACCAGCTCATCACGGCGGACGATTCGCGTCCGGCATGGAAGTTTATGGGCGGCAAGCCGCAACGCTTCCTTGGCGACCGATTCTGCGACCCCAGCAATCTCGAAGAGCATGCGGTTCGGCTTCACGACAGCAACCCAGCGCTCCGGTGCGCCCTTGCCTGAGCCCATGCGAGTCTCTGCGGGCTTCGCGGTGACCGGCTTGTCTGGGAATATTCGAATCCAGTACTGGCCACCGCGGCGCATCTCATGCGTGATAGCGCGGCGAGCGCTCTCGATCTGCCGCGAATCCACCCAGGCCGACGTCTCCGCCTGCAGGCCGTACTCGCCGAACGCCACGGTCGTGCCACCGCTTGCGACACCCTTGCGGCGACCCCGGTGGTGCTTCCTATGAGCAACTCTTCGAGGCTGAAGCATCAGGCTTCTCCTCCGAGGGGCGTGACGTCGGTCGGTGTTGCAGGCTGGTCTTCTGAAGCCGCTTGAGCTTCGGTCGGGGCGGCCTCTTCAGTCGCTGTCTCCGCTGGAGAAGCAGCGTCTTCGACAGTCAACTCGTCAGCCGACGAAGCGAGGTCAGCGGCGTCGGCTGAATCGTCGCCAGCTGCGCGCTCGACAGCCTCCTGCTGTTCTCGTGAAATCGCCACGTGCGCCGGGCCCGCTGGCTCCGGCAGCGCAGGTGCGACCGGCTCCGGTGCCGGGGGTTCCTCATGCGTTTCGGATGCCTCCGGCGCTTTCACTTCGCCTTTATAGATCCAGGCTTTGACGCCAATTCGCCCGAACGTGGTGTGAGCCTCCGCCAAACCGTAGTCGATGTCAGCGCGCAACGTGTGGCGTGGTACGCGACCCGCCGTTTCCGTCTCGCGGCGTGACATTTCCGAACCGCCAAGTCTGCCGGCAACCGAAATTCGGACGCCCTGGGCGCCGCGCTGCATAGTGCGCTGGACCGCCTGCTTCACAGCCCGGCGGAACGCGACTCGTCTCTCCAGCTGGTCGGCAACCGCTCGAGCAAGAAGATAAGCATCAAGTTCAGGAGTCCGGATTTCCTGAATGTTGACCCGTACTCGGCCTCCCGAGAGGCTTTCAAGTCTCGTCCGGAGCTCTTCGACCTTCTGACCGCCGCGTCCGATGACGATCCCAGGCTTGGCTGTCCAAATCGTCGTGGTGACGAGATTCGCCGACCGGTCAATCTCTATTCGGCTGATGCTGGCATCGCGAAGGTCGCTGAGAATCGTCTCCCGAAGCTTGATGTCCTGGTGCACACGGTCCGTGTACTCACTCTCTGCGAACCACTTCGACTCCCAGTCGTAAACGATCCCTAGTCGGAATCCGTGGGGGTGAACTTTCTGACCCATCAGCTGGCCTCTCGCTCGTCTAAAATGACTATTACATGACTAGACCGTTTCAGAAGCGGGCTCGCCCTGCCTCTGGATCGCGGCCGGTAGCGCTTCATCGTTCGCGCCTCGTTCGTGTAGGCCCGTTCGATGACCAGCTCGTCTACGTCGAGGTTGAAATTGTTTTCTGCGTTCGCAGCGGCGGACAGCACAACCTTGGACACAGTCCTGGCGTGCGGCGATGGTGCATAGCGAAGCAGCGCCAGCGCCTGGTCCACACTCAGGCCCGGGAGACGCTCCGTTATCAGCCTCAACTTTCTTGCGGACCCGGGGACGTTCCGCGCAACGGCCCTTACCTGCATGTCAGTACCGCACCTGAGTCTGTCGGTCGCTGCGGCCAACGTGCCCGCGGAATGTCCGCGTCGGGGCGAACTCGCCCAGCTTGTGGCCCACCATGTTCTCAGTGACGAACACCGGGATGTGGCGGCGGCCATCGTGGACCGCGATTGTGAGGCCGATCATATCCGGAAGAATCGTCGACGCCCGCGACCATGTCTTGATAACAGTCCGGTTCTGAGATACGCGCATCTCCGCCACCTTCTTCTCAAGAGATGGATGAACTAATTTATGAGAAGCCCATTTAGTTGGAGCAACTAATCTATTAGCACAAGAGTCTCCTTCGCATCTAACCTGGAATAGTACCATTGGTTTAGCAG
>DASCML010000078.1:0-28210 GCA_036010925.1 Dehalococcoidia bacterium
GAGAAGTCCTGCGCGAGCTTCTCCAGCTTTCGGATACTGAGATTGATAGTCTGGAAGCCTCGGGGGCTGTGGCATCGAGCGGCGGTCCGGACGTCAGCAAGCTTCTCTAGCCGGCGCTTGTATCCGTTTCGCTCTCCTCCCCGTAGAGATCGTTGCGCTGTATGTACGTGCTCACTTCGTCGGTGAGTGCCATCGCTTTTGCTGACTGACGGATGCCCTCTCTGGTCTCGGTTGAGGAAAGCCAGCGGTGACTTTCAGGAAGCTGGCGGACTAGGACGTTTAGCGCCCAACGCCTGACAGATGATTGCTCGAGATAATCCCGCACCGTGTCCGTCGTAGCTTGTGCTCGATTTGTGGCGATGACTCGATGCTCGGCGAAGAACGAGTCGAGGGCGGCGTCCATATCCTCGTAGTACTTGGAGTCAAAGAGCCGGACGAGAGTGTCGTAGCCGACGACGAAATCGAACTTCGTCTTCGGAAATGCGAAACGCAAAGCCATTCCCTGGTCGAATAGACGGGCAGCGTTGGTCGCCATGACCGCGAGCCACTCGCGCTTCTCGGCCAGAGATAGGAGCATGCCGACCTTATGCGACAACGGCGCGCCGAAAAGGCTCTTATCGACGTTGTTGGTCGAAAGAAGGGCCACCGCGGCCTCGATCCCCTCTTCCTGCAGCGGCAGCTCCAGCAGTCCGAGGTGGGCCCTCGTGGGTGGATTGAAGGCCGAGGGAAGAACGGCCACGTGATCGGGGAGCGGTTGACCGTCGTCGAAGCGCTCTGCCCGGTAGGCCGGCTGCTCGTGGAGAGCTGCTAACCTGACGGCGTTAGCTGAGAGACTCATGGCCTCTCCATTTTCCGGACCTGGTTGCTGCTGGGACCACGGATCCAAATAGGTCGTAGTCGCCTGACGCCTCGACCTGCACGAGTGCTTTGGCGCCCAGACGAGCCTCGCCCCGGGCAAAAACCAGCCCGTCGACTTCCGGCGCGTCCCGAAACGTGCGCCCGATTACTTGGGTGACGCCGTTCTCGTCCGTAGACGTACCCTCGACGAGAGCTTCGAGGGTCCTGCCAACGAACCGTCTCGCCCGATCGCGAGAGATCCCTTGCTGTTGTCTCATGAAGTCGTCCCGCCGCCGGTCCTTCACCTCGTCCGGGAGCTGCCCCGACTCGTCGAAGGCCGGGGTGAGCGGCTGCCGGCTGTATGTGAAGCAGCCGGCGTGGTCGAATTCGACCACGGCTGCGAAGGCCAATAGTTCTTTGAACTCTTCTTCGGTCTCTCCTGGGAAGCCCGCTATGAACGAGGTTCTTAGCACGACTTCAGGCATAGCCCCCCTGATCTCCTGGATGGCGCCGAGCACGCGATCAATGCGGTTCGGCCGTTTCATTCTTTGGAGGACGCGTTCAGAGCCATGCTGAAGAGGAACATCGAGGTAGGGGAGGATGTTGGGCCGGCCGGCCATTGCTTCAATGAGCGCCGGCGTGACCCGGCTTGGATAAGCGTACATCACGCGCAGCCAGGTCTCAGAACCAACTGCGTCAGCCAGTGTCCCGAGCAACTCCGGTAGCCCGGTCGCGAACGGCAACCCCAGGTCTTCTCCCCAGGCGGTTGTGTCCTGGCCGACAAGGACCAACTCTTTCGCACCAGCGCTGACGAGGCGCTCAGCTTCTTTAACGAGTGAACCAAGCGGCAGAGAGTGCGGGTCTCCTTTAATGGTGGGAATCACGCAAAATGTACAGGGTGCGTCGCAGCCGTCGCTGATCTTCAAGTAGGCGCTCGCACCCTTGACATGAGCGTTTCCTTCGGGAATGTCGTATACAGCGCCCGGTTCGACGCTGAGAAGGTTTGCGATCCTGGGCCACTCTCCGACGCCGATCACATGGTCTACCGCCGGGAAGCGCTCGCCGATTTCTCGGCCGCGGATTTGAGTGAGGCAACCAGCTACAACGAGCAACTGACCAGGTCGTTTGCCGACTGCAAGGACCTCGATTGCCTCCAACGATTGAGCCTGTGACTGCTCGATGAATCCGCACGTGTTAACAACGATTGCGTCGGCGTCGTTGGCTGTGTCGCTTTTCAGGAGGCCCCCGCCAGTGATCATCCGTTCGAAGTGTTCCGAATCCACATCGTTCTTCGGACAGCCCAGCGTAACGAGATGGTAGGAGCGTGGTGCTGCCATCAAGGGCCGTCGCTGACGAGGATTGTTACGACCTGTCTTTCGGAAAGCTGGGTCCCCGCGACAGGTGCCTGGTCGGTCACGTTCCCCCGGGCCACTCTGACCGAGCTTTCGAGCTGGACAGACGATTCATATCCGGCTGCCATGATTCTTGCCACTGCATCTTCTGCGGGAAGGCCCACAACGTCGGGGACGACCCCGCGGGGTACGACCGGCCCGCTGGCTGTTGGAGAGGCTGTTTCCGAGGCCGTAGTGCTGCCCGGAACCGGCGATGAGTCGATCGTTCCGGGTGGTACTACGTCTTCGCCTGTACGCGATATCAGCCAGGCCAGGGCGAGCACCACTCCAATCACGATGGATGCCAGCGCCAGGACGAGTGCTGCTCGGGCCGAGCCCGATGCGGTCGGATTGAGGACTGGCTTGCTGGCATCCATCGCGATGTCGATCCCGATCGTAGGTTCGTCAGGAGGCGCAGGCAGCATCTCCTGTGTCGGGTGTTGGGCCCCCGGGAAGGGGGGTGTGCTTGAACGTGCGGGTGTCGGCTTCGGACGGTTCCACGAGGGTCTCGAGGCCGAAGTGCCCGGCAGTGGGTTCGACTTGGACGGCCGGAGTGTGCCTGGTGAAGGGAAGCCGCCCTCATCGCGGGGAAACAGTTCTAGCATCTCCTGCGGGTCGAGGCCGAGGTACTGGGAGTAGGACCGCAGAAATCCCCTTGCGTAGACGGGGGCAGGGATTATTTCGAACTGCTCCGACTCGAGTGCCTGCAAGTAGCGCTTGGAGATTCTAGTGTCGCGCTCAGCATCTTCGAGCGTCAGTCCCCGTTCGTCCCGCGTGCTCCGGAGCCGGTCCCCGAGTTCACCCATGCTGTCTAGATTAGAGCTGCCTTCTCGCGAGCGCGACGGAGACGGGCGGAGACGGGCCGACGCAACACCCAAAGCGGAGTCTCATCGGAGTAGGCTTGGTGGCGCCACCTCCTGTGCCGCCCAGGCGGCCGACGGAGGTCTGCAGCCGAGGGGAGAGCCATGGAATACGTTTTCACCCCCGAGCAAGAGGATTTCAGGGTCCGTGTGCAACAGTTTATCTCGGAGAACTGGACCCCGCCTCCAGCTCACGCACACCCCGGTGACGATGAGACGACCGACGCCGATCGTGTCTATGAAAAGCGCTTGGCTGAGCACGGGTGGCTAACTATGGCCTGGCCTAAAGAGTACGGCGGCTTGGGTGCAAGCCATATGGAGCAGCTCATCTTCCGCGAGGAAAGTGCATACGCGGGAGCCCCGGGCGGAGGGGGCCAGGGTATCACAATGGTTGGTCCTTGCCTGATGGTTCACGGACGGGACGAGCAGCAGCAGGAGCACCTTCCGAGGATCGCCAACGCGGAAGTGATGTGGGCGCAGGGCTTCAGTGAACCCGGGTCAGGCTCCGACCTCGCTTCGCTGCAGACACGGGCCGTCCGTGACGGTGACGACTTTGTAATCAACGGCCAGAAAATCTGGACATCCAGTGCCCATCACGCGGACTGGCTGCACATCCTCACCCGAACCGACCCTGATGCGCCGAAACACCGGGGCATCTCTTACTTCCTGCTCGACCTGAAGACGCCAGGGATCACGATTCGTCCACTCATCAACATGCTGGGAGACCATGAGTTTAATGAGCCTTCTTCGAGGATGTGAGAGTACCTGCCGCAAACATGATGGGGGAGGAAAACAGGGGCTGGTACGTGGGTGCGACCACTCTTGATTTCGAGCGTTCCGGGGTTACCTGGTCGGCTTCCGCCAGGCGAAGCATCGAGGAACTCGTGAGGTACGCGGCGGACACAAAAGGCAAGGACGGACGGCTCATTGATAGCGACGAAGTGCGACGGGGCCTTGCTGACCTCCGCGTGGCCACTGAGATAAGCAGGCTAGTCAGCTATCGCGTCGTATGGATGCAGAGTCAGCAACTGATTCCAAACTACGAAGCCTCGATGTCGAAGGCCTTTGGCAGCGAACTTGGCCAGCGGGTGGCGCGTTTCGGAATGCAAATGATCGGTATGCCGGGCCAGCGAATCGAGCGCACGGATGCCGGGGCGCCCATTAACGGCGACTTCGGGCGTAACTACATGAGAACGGTTCCGGCGACTATCGCTGCCGGAACCAGTGAAATTCAGCGCAACATCATCGCTACCCGCGGGCTTGGGTTGCCCCGGGGATAGTGGGGCGGGCCCCTGTTTCCGTCGCGGCTCTGTCGGGCGGCTTTCCAAGTGCAGAGAGACAGCGATAGTGGTAATGGATGTCCTCTTTCGGTGACAATGATCAAATGCGCATAGCCCAGCTGTCGCTGCACACGAGCCCAGTCGCTCCCCTCGGGGGACGTGAGACGGGTGGTATGAACGTGTACGTTCTCGAGCTATCACGGGAGCTTGCCCGCGCCGGCCACACGATCGATATCTTCACGAGGCGGGACGAAGACGGACCGACGATCGAAGTGCTCGAGCCAGGTTTGAGCCTCATCCGGCTGGACGTTGGACCCGCCACCACGCTGGACAAGTCCGATACGGCTCTCCTCGTCCCAAAGATGGCCCGCGAGGTCATCTGCTTTGCAGCAACCGAGAGACTGTGCTACGACCTCGTCCACAGTCACTACTGGCAGGGTGGTCGGGCAGGGACGCTGATTTCGCGGATGCTGGGAATGCCCCATGTGACGATGTTTCACACCTTGGGCGAGGTGAAGAACCGGGCTCGTATCAGCGAAAGGGAGCCGACCTTCCGAATTCGGCACGAAAGGCTTGTGGCACGGCGGGCTGACGCCATCGTTACCACCAGTCATCACGAGCGGGGCGTGCTCTCCCGCTACTACGGAGCCGATGAAGCCAACATGTTCACAATCCCTTGCGGGATCGACATCGAGCTGTTCTACCCGCGTGGGAAGGACGCCTCCCGGAAGGCGCTGGGACTCGATCCGAACTATCCGCTCCTGCTATGGGTTGGGCGGATCGAGAAGCTCAAAGGTGTGGACATGCTGGTGGACGCCATTGCGGAGCTCGACGAGTGCGCTGCCAAGCTCGTGATCGTCGGTGGTGACGACCGCACCCAGTCGCAGAGACGGGAGCTCGAGGTTCAGGTTGCCGAGGCCGGGCTCACTGACAGAGTGACATTTACCGGCGCTGTCCGCCACGACCAACTGCCGCTCTACTACTCTGCTGCCGACGTGGTGGTGGTTCCAAGCTACTACGAGAGCTTTGGGCTGGTGGCGGTTGAGGCGATGGCCTGCGGCACTCCCGTTGTTGCCTCACGAGTCGGAGGCCTCGTCTCGACCGTGATTGATGGAGTCACCGGGTACTTGATTCCTTGGCGTTGCCCGGGACCTTTTGCCGAAAAGCTCGAGGTCCTCATCCACAATCCCGAGTTGCGCGCTAATTTTGGACGCGTCGCCAGGACGTCGATTGAGCGATTCAGGTGGGCGCGAGTAGCGTCTGAGATTGCGCGGCTCTATGAGCAGTTAATTGCGAATCGAGCTGACGTCGCTGGAGAGGCCAGCCACGGCTGAAAATCAGTTTGAGACCAGAGACAAGTTACTTGCCCTTGCCGGTGGCGAGGGCTTCGAGTTTGCCGCAATAGCCCCTGTTGCACTACCACCGAACGTCCGCGAAACGGCGCTTCGGGAACTAGGCGAAGGGAAATACGCCGGCATGGGGTGGATGACGGAGGCGTGGACTGTCCGTGCTTCGTCGGCCGAAACTTTTCTCCCAGGCTGCCGATCGATTCTGATGCTCGGACTCCATACTGCTCCTCCGGCTCCTCTGCCGGCTACCGATGGCATCACCCGTGGGCGAGTCGCTAGGTACGCGTGGGGACGCGATTATCACCGGGTTTTCGAGGCCCGAATGCGGAAGGTTGTGCGTGAGATTCGCGAAAAGCTTGGCGGCGAAGCGCGTGCAACCGTGGACTACGGGCCTCTTCTGGAGCGACCGTTTGCTGTCCTCGGAGGCCTCGGGTGGCTTGGGAAGTCGACAATGCTGTTGATACCCGGAGTGGGGCCCTGGGTCTTGCTCGGGGCGATTGCAACAGACCTCTTGGCAGAGCCCGGAGGTCCCCTCCGCAAATCGTGTGGGTCCTGCAATAGGTGTGTCCGCGCCTGTCCGACAGGGGCCCTCGGAGAGGCGGGCAACGTTCTCGATGCCCGCCTCTGTGTCAGCTATCAGACGATCGAGAACCGGGGACCGATTCCTCGCCAACTGCGGCCCCGAATGGGCTCGTGGGTATTTGGCTGCGACGACTGCCTGATTTCATGCCCTGTCGGATCCCGGTCACTGGAATCCGAGGCAGATCTAGAGGAGCGGGCTCCCTCACTTAGCAGGCTGCTTGAGCTTGACGAAGCAGCTTTCAAGGAGCGCTTTCGCGGCCGAGCGGTGGCACGCGCTCGGCGGGACGGGCTGGCGCGCAACGCGTGTGTGGCGCTCGGGAACACCGGTGATGAGGAGGACCTTGTCGATTTGTTTGATGCCCTGCGAGACGGCGCTCCTCTAGTTCGGGGCCACGCTGCCTGGGCCATTGCCCTGCTCACGTTGCGTTCGGGTGCCGCTCGTGGGCCCAGCCTGGGAGCCCTCAAGCGGCAGCGGCTGGAGGAGACCGATGCGTGGGTCCACTCTGAACTCGACGCTGCGATGGTCGAAGTCGGTGCCGGTTAGAACGCCCGCTGCGACCAGCTAGGCTATGTGGAGCCGCCACGGGCGGCACAGGGGAGCGACACATGCGGATCGGATTGATGGTCGAAGGCCAAAATGGACTGACCTGGGAGCGCTGGGCACACATTCTTGACCTGGCCGAACGGTTGGAGTTTCCGACTCTTTTCAGATCGGATCATTTTTTCATCGGAGAACAGCGGGACTCGCTCGAGGCCTACCTGTCTTTCGTGATGGCCGCAACCCGTACAAGCTCGATCCGCTTCGGCCCGCTGGTCACGCCGGTGACGTTCAGGACCCCGGTCGACGTTGGCCGCATGGCGGCGCAGCTCTCCGGGTTGAGCGAGGGCCGCTTTGTCATGGGCCTGGGCGCAGGGTGGAACGAACCGGAGCACAGGGCATACGGCATCAGCTTCCCCTCCACAAAGGAGCGTTTCGATCGCTTGGAGGATGCTCTGAAAATGATGCGGGTCCTCTGGAAGGAGGGAGAAGCGAACTACGGCGGCAGCTTCTACAGTCTGGACGGCGCGAACTGTCTTCCGCGCCCGTCGGCGTTCGGGATGCCACTCTTGATAGGTGGCGCGGGAGAAAAGAGAACGCTGCTATTGGTCGCCCGGTACGCTGACGAGTGGAACTCCGTCAATCTCACCCCAGAAGTGTTCGGCGAAAAGGTTTCCGCTCTTGAACGCCACTGTGAAAACGAAGGTCGGGATCCATCTCAAATAGAAAAATCAATGATGACCTTTGGCATCGTCGGCCCGAATGGTGCGGCACTCGACCGAGCCACCCGCCACGTGATGGGAATGTTTGGAGCCCGCCGGGACCAGACATCCGACGAGTTCAGGAAGATGACACAAGGGATGGGAATGATTACTGGGACTACCGAGGAGATCGTAGACACACTGGGGCGCCTGGCTGACCTTGGGCTCTCAGAAGTGCAGTTTCAACACTTCGACTTTGAGACGGATGATGTCCCGGAGTATCTCGCTGCCGAGGTGGCTCCCCGAGTTGTCGATCTTTGAAATTGGCTCGCCGGTGCAGCCGTGTGAGCCGTACCGGTGCAAGTGCGGTTATTTCTGCTCGAGATCGTCGATCCGGCGCCAAGTCGTATAGTCGATCTCCAAGTGTCCGTAAAGGTGGCCGGCCAGGAGCCCGACTGCTGCGACGATGCCTCCGACCACAGCCAGCCAGCCCGTGTCGGCGGCTGCGCCTATGCCCAAAAGCACGGTTCCAATTGCCCCAACGACTCCCCCAACGGCGGCGCTGACATGACCTTCTTCGGAGTCGCGGATCTTCTTGAAGTAGTTATTCAAATAATTCCCCCAGCCGAACTAGCAGGAGCATAGCACCGAACAACCCGGGAATGTGCGGGTCTCAACGGTGCCTCATCCTTCGGGCCAGCCGCGCCTTTCGACGCTCTAATGACGGCACTCCGGTCTCCGCTTTCAGCCCTCCGGGACGCGCATGCCCGCGATCGATGAGCGCCAGGGCGCTCTCGACGAACCGGAGGGCTACGGCAGAATCGCGGAACCGGTGCTCGGACAGCTTAGCCAGTTCGACCAGTGGGAGGAGGCGTCGGGGTCGCTGATCGTCGATCAGGTGCAGCCACATGCGAGCGGCATCGTCGAACCGGTCGAGTCGGGTGTATGCGCGGGCAGCGTGCTCGCAAGCCTCCGTTCGCTCTGTCCTCGACTTCGAGGAGTGGGCGACCCGCTCAAAGTTGGTCGCGGCTGCTTCCCAGTCTCGTTCGTATTCTGCGGCCCTTGCCGCCTGGAGCGTGCCCGCGTCACCGTTACAGACGGCAGCAAGGTGGGCGCAGAGGGCAACCAGGGAAAGGATGTCCCAGGCGTTGTGTCGCAGCACCGGGCGAATCCAGGTGGGGTCGCCAGTGCTGTGGAAGCGGAAATACCTGACGGGAACTTCCGCCGACGGGCAGTCGTCTTCCCTCTTGAAGCCCAACAGCTCAGTCTCGAGTTGAACGAGGCGGTGTGTTTCGAACGAGCCCTTGAAAAGGCGGCGGTTGGGATGCAGCAGATCTAGGTGAGGGATATCCCGCCAGGCGGGTCTGCGTCGCGTCATGATTGCACGGGATTCAAGCGCCGGGAGGTCGAAAGACTTGCCGTTGAAACTAACCAGCACCTGGGTAGATTCAAGCTCTTCTGCCAGGCCCTCGAGAAACCCCGCTTCCAGGGAAGGACTTGGCAGGAGGAATTGCCGCAGTAGAAGCTGCGCTCCCTTGAAGCGAGCTACGCCAGCAAGGAAGACCATCGATCCAGCCCCGCCGAGGCCGGTCGTCTCGGTATCGATGTACAGAAAGTCTCTGGGCTCGTGGTCTGTAATTCGGGGGTCACGCGCCTGCGCAGCCAGCCTCCCGGTGTCTACAGAGAGGGCTTTGTAAAGCGGGATCGAGCCGTGGGAATGGCCGGCGTCGTACCAGCTGTCGATCGCATAGCCCCGGCCTGCGGGGGTCTCAAACCAGTGTCCGCCCAGCGACGACAGGTCGCACCGGGTGGTGACGGTCAGGTCCTGGACGCGGTTCGCTCCCGGTGTGTCCTGCGCAAGTGCGCCGCGCAGCCGCTCACGCAGCTGAGTCTGCGAGGAGGAGAACATTTGTGCTAATTATCGAGGCCACCATCATGGTGGTCAAGCGGCGAACGACTCAGGAGGGACTTGCTACTGGAACCGCTCCGCTACCACCACGTCGCGATGGATGTAAGAGCCCGGACCCCCGGGGCGGTGGGGGACGAACTCCCCGCCGCAGGTGATCAGCGTGATCCACTCAACGTCCGCGGGCTTGTTCTGGGGCCAGATAAGATCACCCATCGGGATGGTATCTACGGGCCACTGGTTGAGGCTTATCACTCGGTATTTGTAGGTGGAACCGTCGGCCATGACCACGTGAATCTCGTCGTCAATCGCCATTTCAGCGAGTTTGTTGAACGGTCCGAGGATATTCGGGTAGTAATCAACGTGAGCCGAAAAGACCGAATTCCCGCCCCAACCGGGACGGTCATAGATGTAGTACCAGCCTACCTTCAGCGGGTCATGGGGAGTGTCCAGCTGATTCACTCCTTCGATGAGCCCGATCTCCTCCGTTCCCGAGTCGACATCAAAGCGGGGGATCACCATTCGCGCTACCGTGCCCGCGAATGGCGTGGATGTAGCAGTGGGAGGGACAGGCGTTGGAACATCCGTCGGAACAGGTGTGGGAGAGGGCGACGGTGTCGGAGTGTTTGTCGGAGTCGCCTGGAACGTCGGCGCAGGGTCATTGTTGCCCGACTGCACGGCGCCGGCGTCTCCATCGTCGCGAAGAATGAGACCTACCACCAACAGTGCGATTCCGAGGGCAAACACGCTGAGGGCTGCAATCTGAAGTGTTCTCATCGAGCGCGTGTTGTCCCCACTCCCGGTGGCTTAGTTCAGGATAATCGGCATGCGGACTACGCGGATTAAGCGTACTTTTTCAAATTCTTAACGGCTCGCGGGTGAAGTCGCGCCCCGCTACGCTCTGCAGCGAGGCCCAACTCGAGTTAGGGAGAACTATGGAGGGGATTGGCGAGGTACTCCAGCAATCCAGAGAGAGCCTCGGGGTGGAACTGCACCAGGCTGCCCAGGAGACTCGGATTCCTGTCAGGTTTCTGGAGTCGCTGGAGGAGGAGCACTTCGAAGCTCTCCCTGCGCCGGTCTACGTCCGTGGCTTCCTGCGCAGTTATGCGGCTTACCTCGGTCTCGACGGTCAGGCTCTTATCGAGATGCTGCCGGCCCCGTTCTCAGTTCAGTCGGGGGCGCCGGGAATCGACCTCGTGCCCGGACTGTCGAGACCGGTGGCACCATCGCGCGATCCGTGGACCAGGTCCGACGGGGAAGGCCAGGGGCAAGAGGACGATGGCCAGGGTGCCCCTTTCCCATTTCCCGGTAATCGCACCGTCGGTCGCCGAGTGAGTCCCCAGCGCAGCGTAAGCCCTCCACGGAACATGGCTGCGCCTATTCCGGAAGCTCCCCTTTTACAGCCTGCAGAGGCTGAAGACCGAGAGGGCTCGCCGCTGCTTCAGTGGGCACTAATCGGGCTTGCCGGCCTGGTGATCCTCGGGCTGGTCGGTGGGTTGGTCTTGATACTCTCCGACGGAGGAGATGGCGAGCCACGCGGCCTTGGTCTTCTCCCAACCCCGACTCCCACAGCTGATATGACGCCGAGCACTGTGGTGCCTCCCAGGGGCACTCCGACTACCATGCCGGCTCCCGGCACGCCCATTGCGACGGTCATTGTGGCGCAGCCCACCAGCACCCCGGGAAGTAGACCCGCTCCCACTGAGCCGGCTGTCGATCCCACAGCCACGCCGACTGTTCCACCGGGAACAACGCCCGCTGCTTCGCCCACGACTCTGCCGACGGTCGGCCCGGCGACGCTAACGCCTGCACCGCCGACGGTCGGCCCGGCGACGCCAACGTCTGCACCGCCGACGACTACTCTAGGGTCGCCCACGCCCATTCCGCCGACCTCGACGCCACAGATTCCGCCGCACCCACGTGGAACTCAGGAGTGCGTGAACGGGGTCTGCGGCGTGGCGCCATACAGGGTGATCTGTCCACCCGACGGGTGGTTCCTGGATGTTGGCCGCGACTACGAAAACAGTCTTGGCTGGCCCGAACACGATCTCTCCGAGAGGCCTTCTTCTCGGGCCACGAGCGAAGATGTGGGTTGCTAGCAGCGACTTCGCCGGCTCGAGCGAGCTGACTCCACTCTCTTGCAACGCAGAGGTCAGTCGGGTGGAGGCTGTTATCTCGAGCGCATAGCGGCCAGTACGCCAAATGCTCCGCCGGCCGCCGCGACTATGGCCAGCGCCACAAGCAGGATCCCCCAAACTGGAAATCCGTCATCGTCCTCGACCCGCGCGAATTCATCCTGCGAGTCATCGAGACCGCCCGGACGGGTGACTGCGCCGTCCGGCTCGCTTGTTGCCGCCACGGAGCTCGTGGTGGTTGCGCGAGCCGTCGGCTTCTCCTGGCCTTCCGGGTCAGGGGTTCCGGTCGGGACGGGAGTCCCCTGGTCTCCGCCCTGGTCGGTGCTTCCATCTGTGACCCGGGTCGATGTTGGCGCGGGTTCCGTAGAGTCTGACGCTGGGGCAGTGGGTGTGGGTGAAGGAACCTGGGCGGCCTGGATGTCGCCGAAGGTGATGTCCAGGCGAGCAAGTCCCGCGCGCCACTTCACAGTCTCGTCTGCGAAACGGTCCCCGATCTTA
This sequence comes from Dehalococcoidia bacterium, assembly GCA_036010925.1. Classification (GTDB taxonomy): domain Bacteria; phylum Chloroflexota; class Dehalococcoidia; order Tepidiformales; family Tepidiformaceae; genus DASCML01. Next base: position 12,078 of record DASCML010000078.1, read on the forward strand.
ATTCTGATTTCAAGACCGTCCCGGCCGCATCCGGGCTTCTGCTCGGCTGATACAACATGGACGCTGTATACCGCAATCTTCCCTTCCCCCTCACCGTAGTGCCACGTGGTCCCCTGGCGGCTGTCCGGGTTGTTGGATGGGAAACTGCAGACGGTTTCACCGACGTATCCCTCGACGACCAGGTCTTCGGATACCAGTCCCGCTTTGTCGGCAATTGTTCCCTGGACAGTCTGGGGAGGCCCGAACGCTTGCGCCCCGACGCTCTCGGCGCCCACCGTAAGAACGAGAAGAGGCCCTGCCATCAAGAAAAGCAGGGGAAAACGCGCGGTCATCTGAACTCCCGTGGGTGTTAGTGAAGGGTATTAAAGGTGTTTGCTAGCCGCATCAGCTGGGTAGTAGTCGCTTAACCAACCGGGCGCAAGAGTCGAATGGTAAACTTCCGCGGCGGCATCCAATATCCTTCCCCCCTGAGGAAGACCTGTGAGTGGCTCGGCAGACCTGTTGAGCAAAACAGCCCTGCACAACTTCAACCAGGTCCCACTTCATCGCTCGATGGGCCTGGAGCTCGAAGAGCTGAGAGCGGGCTTTGCGAGGGTTGCGATGCAAACGAGCGACTTCACCCAGGGTGGGGTCGGCGGAAGCGTCCACGGAGGGCTGCTGGCCGCGCTCGTTGACATTGCGATGCTTCAGGCCGTGGCAACCATGTTTCACAACGAAGAAGAGCCGGCCGGGACTGCTGACCTCAGCATCACATATCTTCGCCCCGCCGTCGGGGAGAAAGTGTTTGCGGAGGCATCGGTCCTTAGGAAGGGCCGCCAGCTGGCCGCTATCGAGGTGGATATTCTCGATTTCCAGGGCGAGCTTTGCGCACGTGGCCGTACTCTTTACGCTCTCAGGGCCAAGGGTTAGCCCGACGGCTGCACTCGCCGGACGGTATGCTTCCAGGCGGTGTTTCAGGCAGCAGCGGGCACGATTCTCTTCTGGGCCCTAGGAGCGGCTCTGCTTCGTATAACCGTTATCCAATCGGAGCTTTGTCCAGCAGTCACAGTCGGGGACGTTCACGAAGCGGCGGTTGAGGCCGGACTCTGGCTGGAACGAGCAGGCCTGCCGGACGGTCGATACACATACGAGTACGACCTCGAAGAGAAGGCGGTCCAGCCCGGTTATAACGTGGTTCGCCATGCGGGTGTCACGATGTCGCTGTATCAGCTCGCGGCGGCTGGAGAGTCACGATTCCTGGCAGCGGCCGATTGGGGCCTCGACTACATGGAGGAGAATCTGCTCCGAGGTCCGGGCTGGGCAGCATTTCAGGACCCGCGGAACGGGCGGACTTCCCTGGGGGCGAACTCGCTGCTCCTCGCTGCCCTGTCACACAGGCGGCTCGCGACCGGGGATGATTCTTACGACCTTCTTATGAGCGAGGTCGGGACCTTCCTCATGCTGCTTCAGAGGGATGATGGCAGCATGCTCTCAGAGTGGGATCCGGAAACCGTGGCCCCACGCCCAAACGTCACCTCCAAGTATGCGACCGGCGAAGCTTTCTGGGCATTTTCACTCATGGACACGCTTTTCCCGGCTGAGGGGTGGGAATCGCCTGCCGACCTCACAGCGTTCTATCTGGCGACCGAACGCGATGAGGCCGAGGATTTCGCGTTTCCTCCATGGGCAGATCAATGGGCTGCCTATGGCCTTTCGCAGATGCCCTCCGACGCGCTCACGGATGTCCACACAGCCTACGCACGGTCGCTGGCGGAGCGCTTCGGGTTTCTTATGAGGGTGGAGTCGCGGCGACGTGACAGTTGGCTCTCCGATGTGCTTCACGGTCGCCAGGCTAGAGCGGCCGGTCTGGGTACGTGGGTCGAGGGGCTGGGTTCTCTCTGGCTCATCGCAGACCGCCATCCGGCACTGGGAGATCTGAAGGATGACATCCGTGAGCGCGCGGTCTGCGGTGCGGGCTTGCTTGTTTCCCGGCAGCAACTCCCAGCCGTCGGTGAAGACCTGGTGGGGGGTGCGTGGTTCACCGAGGGAGTGACGCGCATGGATGACCAGCAGCACGCGTTGTCGGGGCTCCTGATGGTCGAGCAGATCCTGAAGGCGGATTCGCAATGACCGGTTGGTGGTTTGAGATCATAACAATGGCCGTCGCCGTCAATGGAGCTGGCGCAGCGCTCGCCGCTCGGTCGACGGGTGGCGAGCGAATTAGCCAAGGTGTGCTCGCCGCGATTATTGGCGGTGGCGTTCTGATGCTGGCCGCGTTGGTTGGCGACTCTGTCGTCGATGGCCTCGACGTCGAGCCCGAAAGTTTCAGAACTGCGGCCGGGATTGTCATGGCCGTCCAGGGCGCCCGGATGGCTTGGGATCCGGCCTCGACCTATCGGTCCGGAGATGGGATACGATTCGCCATTGTCCCTCTCGGGTGGCCCGTCATCGGGAACGCGGCGGCCATCATGGCGGCGATTGGCTTTTCAGCTGACGGGCCGGACTCTCGCATTTTCGCAGCATCAGTCTTGGCAGCTGCCGTGGCCGGCGCCGCGATCGCGCAGCCATTCGGGCGAGACAACGTCGCGCCCGGCTTGGCCCGCGCACTGGGTGCGGTGCTGATAGCCATGGCGGCTGCCCTCGTCGTGAGCGGTGTCCGCGACGTTTGACCACCATTGCCCCGGGCATCGCCCAACGCCGCGGACGTTTTCCCATCGTTCCGATGGGGCGATACAGGGCCTATACTCGGTCGAGGAGGACCGGTGCCAACCGAATACACGAACTATCGGACTGGGCTCATTTCGAGGCTCCGGGCAGTGACCGACGATCTCTCATGGGCTGTCCGGGGAGCTACGTCCGACATGCTTACCTACAGGCCATCCACGAATGAGTGGACGATTCACGAACATCTCGCCCACCTCCGCGATATGGAGCAGGAGGTCTACCTGCCGCTGCTGCGGTGGAGCACAATTCCTGACATGCTAGACCCGCGCGATTACAACCGACGCGAGTGGTACGAAGAGCGGTACAGGCCCGACGAATCACTAGCTTCGATCATGGATGACGTCGGGCGGATGAGGGATGAGGAGTTACTGATCTTCAGGGATATGAGCGACGTGACTTGGACGCGGTTCAGAATAGACACGAACTGGGGTCCGCTCACCTGCGAATGGACCGGGGAGCTGATGTACCGTCACGCGCTCGACCATCTTCAGTGCGTAATGGCCCTCCTCCAGGATCTACATCTCCGTGCCCTCGCGCCGACTGCGGCCGCCACTAAAGGCTCAGAGACATAGATGGCCTATCGAGTTCTTGTTCTCGCCGGACCCGCGGACCTCGATGAAGCTCTCGGATCCACCTGTGATGCCATCGTGATCGATCTGGCAGACGAGCGAATTGACGACATCGGACGGCGCTCCTGGACGAGAGATGCCTGTGAAAAGGCGCACGAATCCGAGAAGCGCGCCGTCGTCCGAATCAATCATCCCAAGTCTCCGCATGCCAGGAGAGACCTGAACGGGGTCGCCACCGAGCACCTCGATGCCGTGATTCTTCCTCACGCAACGGAACCCCAGGATGTTCGGGATCTGGGCGTGCTCCTCAGGGAGTTTGAGCACACTCGCGATATCGAGCCAGGACGTGTCGCCGTCTTTCCTACCATCGACACAGCCCGGGGTTTGCTGCGGGCACACGACATCGCCACCGCAGTGCCACGCGTCGAAGGACTGGTCTTCGACGGTGCCCGCTATGCGAGGGACGTAGGAGCCCGTAGCGAGGAAGTTGGCCACCGGCTTTCCTACGCCCGTGGAGCCCTTGTCGCCGCCGCGCGAGCCGCGGGTGGCCTCCCGCTGGTAGCCTCCGAGGGAACCGAATTCAGGCAGTTGTCCCACTACGGGTTCGCAGGGGTTCTTCTTTCGTCCGCGAAGGCAGCAGTTACCGCGGCCGCAGCCTTCGCCCCATCCGCCGGCGATTTGAAGCACGCCGAAGGTACTGTGGCTGCATTCGATGCGGCACGAGCTGACGGAGATCGAATCACGCGCTTCGAAGGAACCGTTGTCGATTCCTCCTCAGCCCGGCGCGCGCGAAAGACGGTCGAAGTCTAACTCTAGCCCGAGTCGACCTCCCCCTCCAAGGCCTCGCGAACAACGGAAGCCGCCCAGAGGCCGGCGGCCGACCCAAGGACTTCGGCGGCATTCGCAATGCAGGCTTCGACGTTGGGTTCGATATCTGTGAGGCGGATAACGTCGGCTGCTGCGTCAGCCTGGCCTGCGAAGATGACCACTCCCCTGTGGCTTTCCCGTGCCATCTGAGCCAGCCGTGCCGGACCTTTTCCTGCTGCGCTCTGCGTGTCAAAACTGCCCTCCCCGGTGACGACGAAATCTGCTTCGCGTACCCTCGAGGCAAGGTCGGTCGCGGATGCGACGACGTCGAACCCGCTGACGAGTTTCGCTCCGAGGAAGGCGACGAGCCCTCCCGCCAGCCCGCCGGCGGCGCCGGCTCCCGGGAGCTCGGCGATGGATTGGCCCAGGTCGCGCTCCACGACTTCGGCGAACCTGGAAAGAGCGTTCTCTACTATCGGGATGTCGTTTGGCAAGAGTCCCTTCTGGGGGCCGAAGACTGCGGCGGCTCCGTTCGGACCTACAAGCGGGCTCCTGACATCTGTCGCGACCGTTACCTCGATGTCGGCTGCCAATGTCCCCGGCCACTCGATACTCTCCAGCGCCAGTAGCGACCGTATTCCCACCTCGAGGATCCGTCCCCTGCCATCAAGAAGCCGCGCCCCAAGCGCTGTAGCCATGCCGGTTCCGCCGTCGCTGGTGGCACTTCCGCCCACTCCGATAAGCAACCGGTGGCAGCCGTCTTGAAGCGCGGCGTAGACCAGTTCGCCGACGCCGTGCGTTTCTGCTCGGAGGGGGTCCCTGTGCTCGTCCTCAATGAGATGGAGGCCGTTGGCCTGAGCCGATTCAATGATCGCCGATCGGCCAGCTCGATCTACGAGGAAGGCGGCTTGGACCGGCCTGCCAATAGCGTCGTGAACGCCCGCCAAGCGTCGTTCGCTTGCAGTCGCTGCCTCGAGGGCGTCCAAGAATCCCGGGCCCCCATCGGCCAGTGGAACGATGTCGAGTTCCCAGTCCGGGCAGCTTCTGAGCACTCCCGCGGCGATCGCATGACACACCTCGTTGGCCGTTAGCGAGCCTTTGAACTCCTGGGCGGCGATCAGAAGCCGCACCTTTAGAGCCCGCGCCGTCTGAACTCGAAGATCGCTACCACCACCATCAGAATCACCCAGGCGTAAGCGAGCCGCCTCATGAGGCGGAGGAGATCTCGCGCGGTACTGCTGCGGAACACCACCGCAAGAATGACAAGCAATGAGAAAACGATGAGTGCCGCGAGCAGGATCGCCAGTCTCAAATCGTCACCCCCTCTCAATCGCTCCCTTCAGCCGGGTTCTACGCTCAATCCGGGAACTACCGGTCTTTACTGCGAGCTCCCGGTCGTCGACGTCATTGTGACTCACGGGCAATCAGTTCCCGTACGATGGTCCTAGTGTCAGCAGGGCTATTGTGCATGTCTCGTCGCTTTGCCGTGTTTGTCGGCGGTCTCATCTTTCTCGCAATCTTGGGTGCTTGCGGTGATGACGGCTACCCAGCCGACCTTCGCGATGCCGACTACGACCTCGCAGCCATGGCCATTCAGGACGGAGATGTTGCCGGCTATGTCAAGGACGGCGACTCGACCTACAACAACGACGAGTACTCCCTCCTGTTCGATACCGACGTTCCCGAATCCAAGAAGCGCCAGCTGGATGCCCGCGGTCGGGTATCAAACTTCATGAGCTTCTTCTCCCAGGAACCGTTGGACGATTTCGCCCGGCCCGTGATTTTCTACACCAGCTCCACGTTGTTCGAGGACACCACCGCCGCCAGCGACTCCGTCAGAACCGATTGCGGCCTCCCAATCGATGATCGTATACCCCTCGAAGAGTTCGGTATCATCAAGATCGGGGACGAGTCTTCGGCATTCACTAATCGCGAAACCGATCTCTTCTCCCACGTCAGCGTTTGCTTCCGCACCGGGCGTGTCGTGCATGCTGTCGTTCTTCGCGGGCCAACTGGGACGGAAGACATCGCGATGTCAGTCCGACTCGCCCAGCAGATGCTCGAAAGAGTGGATGAGGCGTTCGCCGAGATGGGCGATGAGCTCGAGAGCGACAGCTAAGCTAGGCCTGATATTGGAGGCGCAGGCCTTTGGTTGGCCAGTCGTCGAATGCAACAAGTTGACCAGTAGTGCTGAGAGTTACGTAGAGAGTTCCGAGGTCCGGACCGCCGAAGCACGCGTTTGTGGTCAGGGCGTCCGGCAGAGCTGTGTGCTCGACGCGGCTACCATCGGGGGAAATCGATGTGACACCCCCGTTCATCAGCGTGGCGACGATGACGTTCCCCTCGGCATCGACGCAGAGCGAGTCTAGCATCGCTAGGTTGAGAGGTGGTGCTCCGCAAACAGTGGCCAGCACGTACCGACCCTTGACCTCCCCGGGGGCGACGATGGGGCAGGCCCAGAGGCGGGCCGTTGGAGTTTCCGCCACGTAGAGGGTCTTGCCGTCCGGGCTGAGGCCGATCCCGTTCGGCGCCTCCATCGGAAAGATGATTTCCCGGATGAATGATCCGTCCGGAGAGGCGTAGAGCACGCCTGTGCGGTCACGATCGCGGCTTCGCACCTTACCGTGGTCTGTGAAGTAGAAGTTGCCCTCGGCGTCGAACACGAGGTCGTTGGGACCCTTGAGTGGCTCACCCTCGCACTCACGGTAAATTGTGGTCACCTCGCCCTCGGGAGTGATGCGCTGGATTTGGCCGCCGATGTAATCCTCCGGCTGGTCGGCAGGTAAGAGCCGCATTGACCCGTCCGGTTGACGTCTTTCCACCCACTTGAATCCGCCGTTCTGGGCGATGTAGATGGCCCCGTCGGGCCCGATGGCAGCTCCATTCGGCCCACCTGCAGTGGTGGCAATGGTGGTCGTCGTGCCATCGCTTCCGACCCTGCTTACGCGGCCTCCGCGTACCTCTACTACAGCGAGATCCCCGTCTGGTAGTTCAAGGGGACCCTCCGGGAATTCGAGGCCCTTGGCAACGGTCCGGTAATTCAAGACGCACCTCCATCGGGCGACGATCTCCGCGCAGAGTTCCTCGCTAGTCAAGCCCTGCGCCCGCAGTGGGCTCAGAGAATCGACACGTTGAGCTGCTTGTACGGCTCATTGCCCAGGATTGCGGTCGCGGCGGCCGCGATCCTGGGCAATGAGGATCTGAATCAGTGCGCTGGGCCGGTTGGCATGGTCATTGGAGGACCGTATCGTTGCGGTTCTACTTGATGGATCGAGGTTGCCATGCCCAGTCGACGAGGCTCTATAGCTATGACTACCGAGGAGCAGGAGAAGTTCATCGCAGATGGGTGGACCCTCCAAGTAGCAAGTGCCGGGCCCCGTGGGTTTCCGCACCTGGTGGCGATGTGGTACGTCGTCGATCGCAGCGACATCGTGTTTACGACCTTTCGAAAAAGCCAGAAGATCTTTAATCTCAAACGAGATCCCAGAATGACTGCGATGCTAGAGGCCGGGCGAGGCTACGCTGAGCTACAGGGTTTGGTGATCGAGGGCAATGCCGAGCTTGAAGACGACGTGGACGAGACGGCCCGCATCATGGGTCTCGTTGGTGCCAAGTACAATGGCATCCCCGTTGCGACGGATACGCCGGAAGAAACCTTGAAGGCTGCTTCAAAGCGGATGGTCGTGCGGATTCGTCCCGACCGAGTCTACTCCTGGGATCACACAAAGCTCGGGGGCCGCTACTAGCCCGGCTGCCCAAATCTCGTCCGAGCCCAGTGCGTGAGCGCGACCGCCAGCGCGTCCGCAGCGTCTGCCGGCTTTGGGTCGCTTTCTAGCTCCAGTTGGAGGCGCACCATCAGCGCCACTTGGGCTTTATCGCTATGTCCGTAGCCCGAGACCGTCTGTTTCACGAGGTTGGGGCTGTACTCGTCCACCGGAATTCCAGATTCGGCGAGCCCAAGAATGGCGGCCGCCCGGGCGTGACCGAGGGACATAGCGCTCGACGCGTTCGAGCCGACAAATGAACGCTCGATTGCCCCCGTTTCCCCATGCCAGGAAGAGCAGGCTTCCCTGATGCCTTCCTTGATGGCGAGCAGTCGAGAAGCGAGCGGTGTCGCGGGCTTTGTCCTGATTACTCCATGAGCGATGTGGGAGCAACGGTTGGAGTCCACCTCAATGACGCCCCAGCCGGTCACGTTCAGTCCGGGGTCGATTCCGATCACCCTGATCATCGCGCCGGTCTCCAGAGTGTCGGGATTCTCGCCGCCTGCATGTGTCGATGTTAGTGACGGTACCCCCACCGGGACACCGGGCTCACAACGGCATTGCCGTATCCTTCTTACGTGGGCGAACTTGACAACCTCCCCTGGGGACTCACGGTCACGAGCGCACCCGGTCGGATTTCGCGGTATGACCAGGCGACGGGAGTGCTCAAGGCGGATGCGAGTTCTGTGGACCCCGGGCCAGCCGACGACTCGAGCTTTCTGCGGCTTCGCCTCGATGCTCCGTCGACAGGGGGAATGCTCTGGTCCAGCGGGGCCGACGCCAATGGGTTGACGCTCGTTCGCCCGTTCGGCGACTTGGATGACGAGGCCGGCGTGCTCTCATCCGGGGAACCTGTCGGCTTTGCGGTGCCTATTGGCGAGCTGGCCGTGATCAGGCTTCCCGCCCTGCAGCCTCCGTGCCTTCTTATCGGGCCGCTCGACCCATCGTCGCTCCGTACGGACTTGGAGCTGACGTTCGACCAGAGCTGGACCCGGGTCATCGAAATCAGGGCAATTAGCGCATCGACGAACTGGCAAGGTAGCCATGTTGCCAGGGGAGCCGCGGCCGAGATCGTGCTGCTGGAGGGCACGGATCCCTTTGGACTCTTGTCACGCTACGCGCGGCTAGTCGCCGAAACTCTCGGGGTGAGGCTGGTCGCCGACCTGCCAGCGGTCAGCTATCTGGTGGCTGCTGAGGACGGCGACGGCCAGCGAGCCGTCGAGACTGGCGCGGAGCGCCTGATGAGCCGCTTCGGGACCGCCGTATTCGTGGCCGCCGAGGCGCGCTACGGGGCAGGTGGGCTCGAAGCTGCCGAGGACGGCCATGACCTCCGTCCCGTTGCCGAGCGCATCTTGAAAGCTGGCTATCGACCAGGTCTCCGGTGGGCTCCATTGTTTCTTGACGAGCACTCTGATGCCGTCGCGCGCGGGTGGTCCTTCCCAGCGTCCAGAACCGCGGGCGGCGAAGTGTTGGTCGAAACTGAACGTGGGCAAAGGCGAATACTGGACACCACGAATCCCGCGGCGCGGTCCTGGCTCGAGGCCGCAGTCAACAAGGCGGTCAGGGAGTGGGGATACGAACTGATTGAGCTTCACGGTCTCGGCGAGGCCGAGTCGGTCGTTGGGCGGGGCAACATCCGAGCGGCAATCCAGGCCATGCGGATCGCCGCGGGGGAGCGGCTTATCGGCGTGACCGGACCTCCCGTTGGTGCAGCGATCGGAATTGCCGATTGGGTTACAGCAGCACTGCCTACCTCGTCCCCGGGGGATCTCGCGCCCGCCGAAACTTCTGCCGCTGTGCAAGAGTTCCTAAAGCGGTCCTGGACCAACGGAGTTTGGTGGAGAAACGTACTCAATCCGCGCGTGACTGCGGGTGTGGCCCGGGAGACGGAAGGCCCTGACCGTATGGTGGCAACTGCCTTGGCAACGAGCAGGGAGGTTGCTGGCAGAGATGGCCGACCGGAGACTCCAATACCCCTGGACCCGTGGGAGAGCCCAACTCCTTCGGCCTGGGTGTACCCCGGCGAGGGCGAGCGAAGGTTGATAGCTGTATTCAACTGGGACGAGAGCCCGCGCTGGGTGGTAGTCGCTGAACTCCTTGAGCCGGGCGAGGTGGCGTTCGATTTTTGGAACGGTCGCCTAATTGGCAAGGGTGATGTGGAACTTGGACCGTATGGAGCCGCCCTCTGGCAGGTTACAGGCCCGGGCCCGACTCCCCGCTGCGCGGGAGACTCCGGGAGTGTGTCTTTCGATCGCCTGTATCAGCGGCAGGTCAGTGGACGGCTTCAGTTGCGGAACGACGGTCAATCACCGCGCGTAGTTGCGGTTGAAACCCGGGGGCAGGTCTTCGAGCTGGACCTAGCCCCGGGGGAGATGCGCTGGTTCGACTAGAGCTGCCACCCGCTTGCCGTTTTCAGCGGGTCATCGTGTGGCTCCGCCCCCTTTCCCACGGTCGTCCTTCGGCGGGCGGAGAGATTTTTCCCTTTCCAGCTTTGGCTTTCTCAATTCCGTGTGATTCACCGAGTGGAGCTCTGCCATGGCCGCGGCCCGGAGCTCTTCACTGGAGTGCACCGTGATCGTAGTGCCGTCATCCAGTCAGAGGGCTGTTCCGGAGGAATGGTCGGCGGCATGGACGTCGCGGACCATGCAGTGACGGCGCACTTTCAATTTCGGGGAACCTAGACTGGGAATGGTACCCGGCTCGCGCACCACAACCTGGGGCGGCGGAATGCAGCCCTCCATCTCCCTGCTGGCAGCGACCTTGCAATCGCCGTAGATGAACACGACTGAGTTGGCCGAGGATCGTTTCTCGTCGCCCGATTCTCCCGTGGGGATCTCTCTCTACTTCGATCGTGTCTGTGAGTTTGAATTCTTTGCCCAGCCAGGCGACGAGAAACTTATCGAAGCTCTTGGCTGGATGCACCGCTTCGATGTTCAGCGGTCCCGGGAGCAGACCGGGACCGCCGAGCGGGACAGGCGGCACGCTTGGCCCCGTTTCCCCGGGACTGGCGGTTGCAACGCCGAGCCCAAAAGCAAGCAGGATGCGAGAGCTGACTTTGATTCAGGGATTAGGAGAGTCGTCGAAGCTAGGCGCTGCTCCCTCCGGTGACGTCTTCTCGCGGCCACCAACGAAAGGCCCTGAGGTCGGTAGTGTTGCGGCCGTCAAACACGATGCCTTCCTGTTCGAGGAGGGCTCTCTGGAGGTCCGCCCCCGGACCGCGGCCTTTCAGGCTGATCGCCCCCCTGTGGTTGATGACCCTCCACCACGGCACGTCAGTCGTCGGAGGCAGCGCTCTCAATGCGTACCCGACGGCCCGTGCAGCAGCCGGCGCGCCTAGCTCCAGCGCGACCTGGCCGTAAGTCACCACCAATCCTGGCGGCACTTGTCGAACGAAATCGTAAACGCGATCGTAGAAAGAGGGTGCTTCTTTCACGGGTTGACCCTACCCGGAAGGCTGTGGAGTTGTCGTTGGGTTTGCCGGACAAGAAAAGGGCCATCTGCCCAGAGATTGACAGGCGGCCCTTGGTCTTCGCAGCGTCTAAGCTGCTACCCGATGCTCCTCGTTGGTAATGAAGTCCATGTCCGAGAGCCAGTTCTTGAATTCTTTTTCGGCGCCACAGACCTTGCAGGCGCCTTTGCTCACCGGGCCGTTCGGCTCTTCGATGCGCCACCGGTGAAGATGATCTTCGGCCCTGATCGTTTCTTCGACATTATCCGCCATCTCTGGCCTCCCTTTTCGGCGTTGACCCGCCTGTCTCCACTCCGCTACACTCATTTGCAATAGCAATAGCGCTATTAAAAGGCTAGTGCTATTGGTAGCCGGAGTATAACAAGCTTCGCTATCAATGCAATAGTGCCGGTAATCAGCCTTTCGTTACGATTTCATTACTGGGAGGCAGAGTGGCTCGTAGAGGGGAATCGGCAAAGGTCCGGAAATCATACGGACACCCCTGTCTCATTGCGCAGGCGCTCGATTTGCTGGGAGACCGCTGGACGCTCCTGATTATTCGCGACCTTATGACCGGCCTGCACAGGTACTCGGAGGTGCTCGCGAGTTGCTCAAGTATGTCCCCCAACGTTCTTTCCGATCGGCTGAAGAGACTTGAGGCTGAAGGCTTGGTAACCCGGAACTACGAACGCGGTCTACCACCCAAGGTGGAATATCACCTCACCGATAAGGGATGGGCGGTCAAGCCAATTCTGGTGTCCCTTCTTGATTTCAGCCGCGAACACGTGATTGATGGAGATCCGCCTCTTGACCAGATGCCGGTCGATTTTGTGATCCGTGTCGTCCCGACATTCGCTTTTCAGGAGCATCGGGCACAGGATGTCGAGGCCGTCTTTGCGGTCGAGATCGATGACTGTGGCCCGTCGAATATCTGGTCGTTCCGGATCGAGAACGGGAAGTTACTACCAAAGCGGGGCGAATACCCCGAACCCGACCTTAGGCTTCGGACCAGCTCAGAGGGTTTTCTCCGTTACATTCGCGGAAGCGAGTCGGCGGAGCAGTGCGGCGAGGTTCGCGGAAGCAGCGAGCTCGCTCGTGCCGTCCAGGAGTGCTTTGCTTCCTCGGCCTAGCCGCCGAGCTGGGCCCATAGCCCCTGCGTGGCGAAAATGAGCTCGTGACAAACGAATCCCCGTCTCGTCCCCGGGTCGACGTAGTCATCCCGTGCTACAACGAAGTCGCCGTGCTCCGCGGCAGCTCACAGCGCGTCCTCGAGATCTTCGACGCGAACTCGGACTACGAATGGCGCCTCGTGATTGCCGACAACGGTTCGACCGACGGGACGTCGGAGCTCGCGAGGGAGCTTCAAGATGAGGACTCGAGAATCAAGGCTCTTGTTCTGCCTTTGAAGGGGCGGGGGCTGGCCTTGAAAGAAGCCTGGGTCGGCAGTGACGCTGACGTTGTGTCGTATATGGACGTTGATTTGAGCACGGACATCCAACATCTTCCGAGGCTGATTGAAATGGTCGCAGCAGACGGCTGCGACATCGCCATCGGCAGCCGTCTCGCCAAGGGAGCCGAGGTCAGACGCCAGCTCAAGCGCGAGATCACTTCGCGGGGGTACGTTGCGCTCATCAGAATGACGTTTCCAAGGTTGCGGATCACTGACGCCCAGTGCGGCTTTAAAGCCCTGAGCAGGAGTGCTGTGGCACAGGTGGTGCCAGACATCGAGAACCGCATGTGGTTCTTCGATACCGAGATGCTGATTCTCGCCCACAAGAGGGGATTGAAGATCTGCGAGCTGCCGGTCCACTGGGTTGAGGACGAAGACACCAAGGTGGGGATTCTGAAGACGGCTGCCGAGGATATTCGAGGCCTTGTGAGGATGCGTTTTCGGCGCTGAAACCGGGTTTCCCCAGTGCAGGTCAGGGGGGCGGTCAGAACGAGTCCTCCCTTCCGGTCAAGGTCCAGATTTCCAGTTTGACCCCCCCGATGGCTCGCGGTATAAACACATTCGCGACGGTTTTCACAAGCGAACCTCCCCGCCGCAACGATCATATCGCCGGAGGCTGGCTCGTTGGAATTCTCGAACCTGCCCCATGACTTCGCTGAAACGCTGGAGTTGGTATTCGTTGGAATCACGATCGTTGGCTCGCTTGCTCTGATGGTGGCTTTCGGCCACTGGTGGCAGAAATAGAGGGGAGCTAAATGACCGTCGAGCAGCCCTCCAAGCCGACGCTTGCCGACAAGCTGTACGACTTCATGTTCCACAACTATGTGTGGAAGTCCGTCTTTCGCACGGGTTACCCCAACACTCCTCGAAACCAGATGCTCGCGGTGGCGACGAATGTCTTCCTCCACCTTCATCCCACGCGTCTCCATCGGACGCACGTGAAGATCACCCACACTTACTGTCTCGGTGGCCTTTCGTTCTTCATGTTTCTCGGGCTGACGGTCACCGGGATCCTTTTGATGTTCTATTACGTGCCCAGCGTCGAGCGGGCATACCTCGATATGCAGACGATCGAAGCGCAGGTGCAATTCGGCCAGCTCATGCGCAACATGCACCGTTGGATGGCCCACGCCATGGTCATCCTCGTCTTCTTGCACATGATGAGGGTCTTCTATACGGGGGCCTATAAGGCTCCACGGGAGTTCAACTGGGTGATCGGAGTGATTCTCCTCGTGCTGACCTTCCTGCTCAGTTTCACAGGCTATTTGCTTCCCTGGGACCAGCTGGCGTTCTGGGCGATCACGGTCGGCACCAACATTGCTGGCGCAGCACCTGTACTAGGTCCTAAGTCGCGCTTCTGGCTTCTCGGCGGGTTCGAGGTCGGCCAGGACGCGTTGATTCGCTTCTACACTCTGCACGTGATTGGATTGCCACTACTTGCGGCGATCCTCATGGCGGTTCACTTCTGGCGCATCCGCCGTGATGGCGGGCTTGCGCGGCCGCTGTAGGACCAGGGGGGCAGGTAGAGAATGGCAAGCGCAGTCGTCGCTCGGCCTGCCGTGCGGCCCCAGGCACGCGCTCGGGATGAGGAAGTACTCGTCTGGCCCGATCTCGTTTTCATCGAGTTTGTGGCCGCACTCGTGTTCACTATCACCCTGTTCGCTCTCTCGTTCTTGGTCAACGCTCCTCTGCTGGACCAGGCGAACGCAGACTTAACACCAAACCCGTCAAAGGCCCCTTGGTACCTGCTCAATCTGCAGGAGCTGCTTCTTCATATGAACGGCGCCATGGCGGGCGTTATCATTCCGACGATCTGGCTCGGCATCATGGCCGCGTTCCCGTATTTTGACCGCGAGCAGACCGGCCAGGGCCAGTACTTCGCGACGCCGTTCTCTATCCGCATCACCGTCGTCGCTGCCTTCATCGGTGTGCTTGGCACCTGGGTCCTGATTTTCTGGGATTCCGGCAAGATTGCGTGGGCTCTGAACGAATGGTTCGGGTTGTCGGGTGGAGACCAGCTCAGATTTCTGGAGACGGCGCGGTCGATACAGAACCAGCTTCCCTGGCCGGAGTGGTCCAAGAGCATTCCCTATCTGCCATTCAATTTGAAGCTGCTCGATGGAACTGGCCAGGGTGGACCAACCACGTTCCAGAACTTGGATCTTCCCGGGTGGATCGTAGAGCAGGGGATGCCAATCATTTTCATGGTCGGGCTGCCATCGCTCATGGTTTGGGCAATGTGGCGAGCGGGCTGGGTCGAAACTCGACGCGACGCGTTGCTGGCGATCATGTCCGGTTTCATCGGGGCGTACGGAGTCTTGACGCTTTCAGGCACCGCTTTCCGGGGACAGGGTCAGGAACTCGTCTTCCCGTGGGATCTCAAGGTCGGCGAAGGATTACCGGGGCAGGAGTAGCGGCAGGATGACGCAGGCAGAACAGGCGGCCGGCCGACCGGCGAATCGGGGGCCAGAGGAGGCGAGGCAGATCGAGGCGAGAAAGGTCACTCGCAGGTCATTCCTGCGCGTGAGCATCTTCGCCGGTCTTACGCTCACGGTGTTCGCTCATCTCGCCGGATTCCTGGGGTTCTTCAATCTTCTGAAGCCAAAAGGCTTTGGCGGCACAGTTACCGTTGTGAAAGGTCGTATCCCGGAGGCGGGCGATGATCCGGCCCGAATCTCCGAGGGTAAATTCTGGCTTGCCAATCTTGAGGGCGCCCAGGGCGACGTCCTCCAGGTCGGCGGTACTGGTGGTCTCCTGGCGATGTGGTGGAAGTGCCCTCACCTCGGGTGCACCATTCCTTGGCGGTCCGACTTCCGCGGCGCCTCAGTGAACTTCGCCGGCATTGACGGCTGGTTCCGCTGTCCCTGCCATGGGTCAACTTTTTCGCGCGCTGGCATTCGCGTATTCGGGCCCGCACCGCGCCCGATGGATACTATGGAAGTCACCGTGAACAGCGACGGTTCGATCAATGTCAACACCGGGAAGATAACGTTCGGCGGCTCTGATAACCCACTCCGCTCTGTCAGGTACAACGGGTAGGCGCGTGAATACTCAGAAACAGATCGTCGCCATTGTTGTGTTGATGTTCATTCTTGCTGGCGGGTGCGCAGCATATACCGCTATCGAACTCCCCTACCGCGTCGGCATCCAGGAGGATTTCCACCGGTCGGAGTCAATCGAACGTGGTGCGCTCCTGTTCGCGAACAATTGCCGCGGCTGCCATGGCGACGAAGGTCAGGGGGCTATAGGACCCCCGCTGAACCCCCTCGTCAGCAGTTCCTCCGACGATTTTCAAAACCAGGATCCGCTCATCATCGAGCAAAAGAAGGAAAAGGTTCGGCGGACGCTGTTCTGCGGCCGCGTGAATACTGTCATGCAGCCGTGGCTCAACA
>DASCML010000079.1:0-17963 GCA_036010925.1 Dehalococcoidia bacterium
CCAAGAGGCGGGCGCGGTGGGGGTCCAAGAGGCGACCGTGGCGACCGCGGAGATCGGGGACCTCGCGGTGGCGGTAGCGGACGACGCGAGGGCGCCGATAGCTGGCAGCCGCCAACTGGCGGTGCAAGCAGAGGCTGGACGAGGCGTTCCAGCGGCGATGAGGGACAGGAACCACCTCCACCGAGGCCGGGCTTCGGCGGGGCTGGTTCCTACAACGACGACTAACCCGGGCAGGGATCGGCTAAAGAACCTGCAGATACTCGGAGAGCTCGAAGTCGGTCACGTGCCGGCGGAATCGTTCCCACTCTATTCGCTTGTTCTTCACAAGGCTTTCGAGGACATGTGAGCCGAGTGCCTCCCTGAGGAAAGCTGAGCTCTCCGCCTCTTCTATCGCTTCGATGAGGCTCTGGGGCAAGCTGCGAATGTCACGAGATTCGCGCTCACTTTCGCTGAGCTCGAACACATTCTCCTCGACTGGAGCCGGGAGCTTGGCCTCCGCCTCCACACCATCCAGTCCTGCGGCCAGCATCACCGAAAAAGCAAGATAGGGGTTGCAGGCCGCATCCGGCGACCTGTATTCAATCCGAGTATGCGCCTCTTTGCCCGGGGTGTACTCGGGTATGCGAATGAGATCGCTGCGGTTGCGGCGCGCCCAGCTCAAATACACGGGCGCTTCGAAGCCCGGCGCCAGCCGCTTGTAGCTGTTGACCCATTGATTCGTGACTAGGGTGAACTCCCGGGCCCTCTCGAGCAGCCCAGCGATGTAAAACTCTGCGACGTCGCTGATATGGTAAGGGCTTGCTGAATCGAAGAAGGCGTTTCGCTCCCCATTGAAAAGCGACTGGTGCACGTGCATCCCGCTGCCGTTCTGGTCTGTGAGCGGTTTCGGCATGAAGGTCGCATAGACGCCGTTTGCGGCCGCTATTTCTTTGACGACGAGCCGATAGGTCATTGCAGCGTCGGCCATGGTCAATGCGTCTGTGTAACGGAGGGTTACCTCGTGCTGGCTTGGAGCGACCTCGTGATGGCTGTATTCGACCTCGATGCCCATCGCTTCGAGTGCCAGAACCGTCTCCCGCCGGAGATCGTGTGCGGCATCGGCCGTCTGATCGAAATATCCACCCTGGTCCAGAGGCTGCGTTCCAAGATCGTCCTTGAAGTAGAAGTATTCGAGCTCAGGACTGACGTAGAAGATGTATCCTTTGTCGGCCGCGCGCTTCAGCTGCCTCCGCAAAACCTGCCTTGGATCGCCTTCGAAGGGAGTGCCATCCGGCTTGTAGATGTCACAAAACATCCTGGCCACACCCATCTCCCGAGGGCGCCAAGGGACGAGCTGAAAAGTGGTTGGGTCGGGCCGGGCCACCATGTCCGACTCGTCGATCCGGGCGAACCCCTCGATGCTCGAACCGTCGAAGCCCATTCCTTCATCGAGTGCCTTGTCCAGCTCCTCGACGGTGATTGCAAAACTCTTGAGCCTACCAACTATGTCGGTGAACCAGAGCCGGATGAACTTAATGTCACTCTCTCGACAAGCGGATGTCACATAGGCAGCGGACTCAGACACCGTTCGACACCTCATGCCGGGAAACTCAGCAACCGTCGGTCAGTTTAGCGGCCCGATGTTTCGACGGTGTTGCCAGACCGTGGGCCATACCCGAGCGATGCATATACTGGAGGGTTAGTGACGAACGAGCAGAGTGCAGAACTGCTAACGGGCAGTGAAGAGGAGACGCGCGAACTAGGGCGGAAACTGGGGGGGGGGCTTCAACGCGGAGACGTGATCCTGCTGAGCGGCGACCTCGGAACGGGAAAGACGTGTCTGACCCAGGGAATCGGCCAGGGACTCGAATGCAGCAGCCAAGTTAACAGCCCGTCATTTGTCCTCATGAACGAATATGAAGGCCGTGAGCGCCTTTACCACGTCGACCTGTATCGAATCGAAGACGTTGAGGAACTCGACGACCTCGGGCTGTGGGACTATGCCGGAAGAGGCGTGCTCGTCATCGAATGGCCAGAGCGCGGCGCTGAGCTGCTTCCGGGCGACGGCCTGGTTGTCGAACTTCGCTACGGGGACATGGATCGGCAAAGACGGTTCCGGCTGTTTCCCCGCGGACCCCGAGGAAATGCCCTGGCCAAGGCGCTGGACAGCGAGTGACTTTCCTGCTCGCAGTGGATACAGCATCCACAACATTCGCGGTGGCTCTTGCCCGGGATGGAGTGGTGGTCTCGTGTGCACAACACGAGGAACCCCAGGAACATTCGCGGGCATTGCTGGCATCGATTGACGAGGTCTGCTCCGTCGGCGGCGGACGGCCCGACCGGCTGGCGATCGTCGTTGGACCTGGCAGCTACGCCGGCCTGAGAGTCGGAATCGCTACCGTCCAGGGTCTTGCGATCGCTGGATCGATACCCGTCGCCGCAGTTGGCACTCTCGAAGCGGTGGCAGCCGGAAGTGGATTTCTCAGCCTTACCGCGATTCACCCGGCCGGGCGCGGCGAGTACGCGGCCCAGGATTTCAGTGACGGAGTCGCTGTCAGTTCTGTTCGGCTGGTCAGCCTGACGGAATTGGAGGGGGCCAAGGTTGCCGGCGAAGAGGCCACCGCCGTGGGCGGGCTCGAAGTGACGCCGCTAGAACGATGTCACGCAGCCGTTAGGGTGGCCACAAGAAGAGATCCCGTGGAGGCGGACCGACTGGACGCCATCTACGTGAGGGAACCGAACATCACAAGGCCTCGCCGTGGCGCGGTCGGGCAGGTCCGGGAGTAACAAATGGAGAGGACCTTAATCCTCGTTAAGCCGGACGCGATGCAGCGCGGCCTCGCCGGAGAGATTCTTAGTCGGCTGGAATCCCGCGGCCTCAAGATCGTGGCCCTGAAGCTGACCCTTGTCTCGCGCGCCACCGCAGAGGAGCACTACGCCCACCATTCTGACAAGTCATTCTTCCCGGGGCTCATCAGCTTCATCACGAGCACGCCGGTCGCCGCAGCGGTGCTTGAGGGAAGCAACGCGATACAGGCTGTGCGCCAGGTCGCGGGACAGACGAATCCTGTCGACGAAGCAGCGCGCCCGGGCAGCATCAGAACGGATCTTGGGCTGGACACCGGCAGGAATCTCATCCACGCCAGCGACAGTGTTGAGACCGCGGAAACAGAGATCAAGCGATTCTTCCGCGACGACGAGATTATCCCCTGGGAGCGCGCAACGGACGCCTGGATCTTTGAGTAGACCTTCCCCCACCTTCGACCCAAAGCGACCCTCCCCGGCCTAATAACACTCGGTCCACCTTCCGCCGCCCGTGACGTCGGCCGGCGACGTTAGAATGCGATGACTCAGGAGGAGACTATGACCGAATTTCGCACGATCCTCTACGAAGTTGAAAACCGGCGCGCGCGCATAACGCTTAACCGGCCAGAAAAGCTGAATGCTCTGTCGGGGGAACTTCAGGCCGAAGTCAACGAGGCGCTCTGGGAAGCCGACAACGACAGCAACGTGCACGCCGTCATCCTCAGGGGCGCTGGGCGAGCGTTCAGCGCCGGCTACGACCTGACTCCCCTCGCTCGACAGAACAAGCCGGAGGCCGATTCCGACGATGGTTACACGACCGTCTACCGGGGCGGTCGGACGATCGAGGACGACGCCTGGCAACTGGAAAAGGGACAGCGGCTGCGGATGGCAATCTTCGACATGCATAAGCCTGTGATCGCCCAGGTACATGGCTACTGCATTGCCGGTGGAACCGACGTTGCGCTTCTATGCGACATCGTAATAGCAACCGACGATGCACTCATCGGCTTCCCGCCAACACGGGCGATGGGAGCTCCCCCGAATCACATGTGGGTCTATCACGTGGGTCCGCAGTGGGCCAAGCGAATGCTCCTCACCGGCGATCTTCTGAGCGGAAAAGACGCCGCTCAAATTGGACTTGTTCTGAAATCAGTTCCTCCGGACCTGCTGGAGCAGGAAGTGGAGGGATTGGTGGATCGCATGGCGATGATCGACTCGGACCTCCTCAGTGCAAACAAGCGAATTGTGAATCTCGGTCTGGAACTTATGGGCACCAGGACGCTGCAGCGTCTGGCAGCCGAGGATGACGCTCGGGCTCACCAGGCGCCAAGCGCGCGTGAGTTCGGCCGGATCGCAGGAGAAAGTGGCCTCAAGGCTGCCCTAGCGTGGCGGGACGCCAAATTCGGCGACGGCCGGGCCAAGGCTGTGGGGCCGGAGATCAGAGACGAAAATGGCAGGCTTGTCGAGGATTAGGGAGCTCAGCGAGCGGTGACGATCAAGGCGAGCGCCCTGCTCTCGATCGTGGCCATTTGGGCCACGATGATCCCGGCGGTAATAGCTGAGCCGGGCGAGTGGTGGTCGCTGATCTTCGCAGGTCTGGCAACGATGGCGATCGGCATCAGTTCCTGGCGCCGCCTGGGCCTTTCCAGAGTGATCGCAATTGCCGGTATCTGGGCGGGCACCGCTCTCGCGACAGTAGAGTCCGACGGGTGGATTGCAATCTTCGCTTTCCTGGCAACGGCGACGGCCGTCCACAGCATCATGCAGCGCACGGCGATTTTGAATGGCGTCGCAATCGCAACTGCCTGGTTGGTGGTCGGGATCGTTGTCAACGGCGCCGACGGAGACGGTTCATGGATCAGTGTCTTCGCGTTTCTCACGGGGGCCAGCGTGGCCAACCATCGCTCCGAATCCCGCGGCGCAGCGGCCATCGGATGGTGGATTCTCGCAGGCGCGATCATGATCGCCACGGAAGGCTCGCACTGGCTCGCCGTGATCGCCTGGTTTCTTTCGACGATGGCGCTTGGGTTCCATGGATTTTCCCTGCCGCGGAGGATCGAGTGGGATCTGCTGGACAGGGACTAAGAGCTACCCGGAGAGAGTCGCCATTAAATCGGCCGACAGGCCCGCCCCTGCTAAAGTGAAAGTGTGGAACGGAAGTACTGGCGCGGGCGCGAAGTAGAGTCGCAACCCGAGCTGCCCGACGATCCGCTTGGCCCGGACGAACGAGACATTGACCTTCTCGACGACTCCTGGGAGGTCATCTCCGCCCCCCGGCGGAGACGACGAAGTTCGCCGATACTTCGGGCCGTCCTCGTTGCTCTCTCGATCTTCGCCCTACTTGGCCTCATCGTCCCGATGGTCGCGGCGGCAACGAGGTGAAGTCTGTAGCGATCATCGGCCCCGGCGACGACCTCCACCGGGCCCTGGCCGTAGCGGCGGCGGAAGCCGGTACGGCAGTCGCCCTCGGGACGCTGACGGGGCAGACTGAAGAATTCGCGGTCAACTCGATCGCCAACGAAGTTTGGGTCATCGGTGCCGAGCATTTCGTTCGTGTCATGGAAGGGACCGAAGCAGCGGCAGTGGCGGCATTCGGGGACGAAGTGGCTGATCGCTTCGGGGCCTGCGACTGGCTCGTCGTCTCAACCGGGCAGGCGGGTGCATCTCACTTCAACGAGTGCTCGCAGGACGAATGGGAACCCGGTCTCAGGCGGCATCTGACCGCACCATTCTTGGCGACTCAGAGCATCGGTCGAATCATGGAGCGCCAGCGCTCAGGCACCATCCTGTTGGTACCTCCGGCGGAAGACAGTGTGCTTGCACTCGTTGCCCGTCATGGACTAGAAGGCATCGTCGCGGCTACTGCCGCTGCCTGGGAGGATCGTGGTGTAATCATCGGGACAGCGAGTGGAGATGAGGCTGTCACCAGGCTAAAGGGATTGGCCGGCTAAGCCTTCTAGCCACAAACTTCGCGGCCAATTGAGTCGAGCGCAACCTCTCCCCGTGTTGGACGGGATTGCATGCTGAAACGATTCACCTCAACGCGACGTAACGTCATACCCCGACGGCATCTGCGGGTGTAAACTCACCGAGCGCCTCGTTAAATGTTTACTCATCTACACACTCACACTGAGTACTCCCTGCTGGATGGCATGTCCCGCATCGCTCCCCTAATGGACCGGGTGCGGGAAGTCGGCATGGAGACCGTGGCGATGACGGATCACGGCGCTATGTATGGGGCAATCGACTTCTACCAGGAGGCACGAGCCCGGGGGGTAAAACCGATCCTGGGAGTGGAGGCCTACGTTGCCCGAGAGAGCCGACACTCGCGGGAAAAATCCGAAAGCCAGCCTTACCACCTCGTGCTCCTCGCGAGAAACCGGGAAGGCTATGGGAATCTCGTTTCTCTGGTCTCCAAATCGAATCTCGAGGGGTACTACTACAAGCCCCGGATAGATCGCGAGCTACTGGAGATGCATGCAGGAGGCCTGGCTGCTCTCAGCGGCTGCCCCTCGGCTGAGTTTCATCAGCACATCCAGGACGGAAATCGCGAGGCCGCGGTCGAGGTCGCCCGCTGGTATCGCGAAGTACTCGACGGCCACTATTACCTCGAGGTACAAGAACACAGTGATCCGAAGTTCGCTGAGTGCAACACGACCATCGCCAACATCGGCCGCGAACTTCAAATCCCGGTTGTAGCCACCAACGACAGTCACTTCACACTTGCCGACGAAGCCGAAGCGCACGACACGCTCTTATGCATCGGCACAAACGCTACGGTTGATGAGAAAGCCCGCTATCGCTTCGATGGAACAGGCTACTGGCTCAAGAGCGAAGCTGAAATGGCATCGCTCTTCCCGGACAATCCAGAGTTCCTCGCCAACACTCAGCTTGTGGCCGACAGCTGTGATCTGGACCTTACGTTCGACCGGCAGCAGCTTCCCGAGCCACCTCTCCCGGAAGGAAGGGAGAGCGAAGAGTTTCTCCGAGAGACCTGCCTGCACGGATTGGATGCGCGGTTCGCCGAGATCACGCCGGTCCTCCAGGAGCGCCTAGACTATGAACTCCACGTTCTCCGCGAAACCGGGTTTACGGACTACATCTACGTGGTCAAGGAGATCTCAGACTTCGCCCGGAAGGCCGGTATAGGGACAGGAGTTCGCGGCTCAGCCGCAGCTTCACTGGTACTCTATTCGCTGGGGGTGACCGACATCGACCCGGTTGAGAATGGTCTCGTCTTCGAGCGGTTTCTCAACTTGGAACGGCACGAGATGCCGGACGTCGATTTCGACTTCGCAGACGACCGCCGGGACGAAATGATCCGGTTTACCTTCGATCGCTACGGGCACGACAGGGTGGCACAGATCATCACGTTCGGAACACTCGGTGCAAAAGCAGCAATCCGGGACGTCGGGCGAGCCATGGGACTCACCTACGCCGACACCGACAGGGTGGCTCGGCTGGTGCCTAACGAGCTGCACATCAAGCTCGCAGAGGCGCTGGAGCAATCCGGAGCGCTTCGTGAGGCGGTTGAGTCTGACACACGTGTCAAGAAACTCTTCGGAACTGCGCGGCAGCTCGAGGGAGTTGCCAGGCACGCAAGCACCCATGCAGCCGGAGTGGTCATCTCGCGGGAACCTCTCACCGAAAGCGTTCCGTTGCAGCGTCCGACCAGGGGCGACGAGTCCAGCATCCCGATGACCCAGTTCGCAATGGACCAAGTTGCCCGGATTGGGCTTCTGAAAATGGACTTCCTGGGGCTCTCGAACCTCACGATCCTCCAACGCTCTCTGGAGCTCATTCAAGAATCAACCGGCATCCAGATCTCGCTCACCGATCTTCCCGACAGAGACCCGGCGACGATGGAGATGCTTGGCAAAGGGGAGACGTTCGGGGTGTTCCAGCTTGAATCGGCCGGAATGCGACGCTACGTGCAGGACATGAAGCCCACGAGTATCGCTGACCTCAACGCCCTAGTCGCCCTCTACCGGCCGGGGCCAATGCAACACATCCCGACTTATATCAAGGCCAAGCATGATGAAGAGGAGATCAGCTACCCGCACCCTGATCTGGCTGATGTCTTGGACGAGACCTACGGAGTCATCGTCTACCAAGAACAGGTCATGATGATCGCTCAGAAATTCGCCGGCTACACACTCGGACAAGCCGACATGATGCGGAAGGCGATGGGGAAGAAGAAGGTCGACATCATGACGGCCGAAAAGGAGCGCTTCATCGGAGGCGCCCGCGAGAATGGCTACACGGAGTCAGACGCGGAAGCGATCTTCGCCCTCATCGAGCCCTTTGCCGGCTACGCGTTCAATAAGGCCCACGCCTGTTGCTACGGAAACATCGCTTTCCAGACCGCCTATCTCAAAGCCAACTACCCCGTTGAGTACATGGTTGCAGTGCTCCAGCAGGCCAAGAGTGCCCCGGATCCCTACACACGCATCGCGTCCGCCGCAGCCGACTGTGCGAAGTTCGGAATCTCAATCCTTCCTCCGCACGTGAATCAGAGCTCCGAGACGTTCACAGTCGAGCGACTGACAGACGGCTCGCCTGCCATCCGATTCGGACTGGGGATCATCAAGAACGTCGGTGGAACCGCAGTTGAAGGTGTGGTCTCGGTCCGGTCCAAGGGCCAGCCCTACAAGGACATAGAAGACTTCTGCAAGCGGGCCGACCTTTCGAGCGCGACCAGCCGTACCATCGAGCACCTCGCAGAAGCGGGTGCTCTCGATGACCTTGGTTACGACCGGGGAACGCTTGTGGCCAACGCCGAACGACTCATGAACCTTGCCCGGCGCGAGCGCGAACTGAAGGAGAGCGGACAGGCGACGATGTTCGATCTATTCGGGAATGAAGTTGATACACCGCTCCCAGCTCTCGAACTCGAACTGGCAGAAAGACCCCGGGAGATCATCCTTGGATGGGAACGCGAATTGCTTGGCGTATACATCTCGGAGCATCCGTTCAAAGCCGCGGCGAAGGCTCTTGAAGAGCACGCCACCCACCAGCTTTCTGACCTGAGCATGGAACTTGTCGGCGAAGTGATCAGCATTGCCGGGCTTGTCAGCCGGGTTCAGGCCCGCACAACTCGCGACGGCCGACGCTTTTACATCGTTGACGTCGAGGATTTAACCGCAGCTGCCGAGCTGACGATTTGGAGCGACGTCCTTGAGCAAACAGGCGACGAAGTCTGGGCGGAGGGTCAGATCTTGCTGATCTCCGTCGAATGCCGGGAACGTGCTGACCGCCTGAACCTGAATGTGCGGCAGGCGGTCGCCTTTAACCGTGGCGAGGGCCGACTCATCGGTTTCTCGCCCGAACAGTGGCAGGTGCAACAACAGGCTGCGCCAGGGCGGCGGTCGCGCCGGCGTCAGGGAAACGTAGCGCCGAGCGGGCGCCAGCCCAACGGCCAAGCGCCGGAGCCGGTCGCTGAGGGCGCGGCACCGGGCCAGCCATCCCAGGCGAACGGAGACTCTGCACGGCTCGTGATCACTATCTACGAGACTGACGATGAAGCCGCCGACAAGGCCCTGCTTATGGCCGTTGGCGGCATGCTTCGAGAGAACCCCGGCACCGATGAAGTGCGCCTCGTCATCCACGATGTCGAGGGCAAGGAGAACGAGTTCGACCTACCGAAGGCGAGCGTTACTGAGGACCTCGCGCGCAGCATTGCCAAGGTCCTAATAGCCGGAAAGGGCACGGCAAGGCTTATCGCTTCTCGCGGAGACAAGGCCGCCTAGACTCAAACGTCGGGCGCGAACCGAGCACGCGCCTGTTCCGCTCTCCGGCCAATGATCGTTTCGAGCTGCGCGACGTGCTCGGCATCATGTCTTGCCCAGAACTCAACAAACTGCCTGACGGTGAACCGATCCCTGTCCCCCATCTTCGCGGTGCGCTCCCATTCCTCTGGCCGGAGAGCGCCCAAGATACTGACACGCGCCCGCCTTTGGAGCGCGAAATCTGCGAGCACCCACTCTTTGCAGTCCCTAGTTCTGTTCCTGCCCGCGGCCCAGGAGTCGGCTGCTATGAAGTGGAGCTCAGGGCAGTCCACAACCAGCATTCGCTCCACGGCCAACCGCATCTCGATGACTTCGGCGTCCCGCAGATGGGCAAGGATCGTGATCGCTGACCACTCCTCACCATTCGCGCGACCAAGCACTTCCGCCGGGACGTCAGTCACAAGATATGCAAGTGTGCCGGAGGTGGCCGCAAGCTGAATTGTCGAATCGGTGGTCATTTGCCGTAGGGATTATGTAAGGAATCTAAATTCAATCTTGCAGATCTTAGAACAAATGTTCTAAGATCAAATCGTGGTAGTTCACTATATCTACTTTCCGCAGATCAAGGCCGATATGGCCGAGTCCCGGCACCCGACCCTGGCTAGAAGGCCGATCGCCCTGATCCGCGGTGTTGGAGGCGACGCAATCGTGACTGCAAGAACCAGTACTGCCGCGAGGCTTGGCGTTCTCGTTGGGATGTCTGCCGGTAGCGCACAAGCACGAGCTCCGCGTTGCGCCTTTCTCCCGGACCGCGAGGATGAACGAATGGAACTGCTTGAAGAGATCGCGGCGGCCATCGCCAGAGATGGGTGCGGCGTGGCGGATATCGGCGAAGATTTTGTGGCAGTCCACGCTGGAACTCTGGTAGAAGTCGGCCGAGTGGTCGCGGCGGCACACCTTGACCAGCTGGCACCTAGAGTCAGCTGGAGGATCGCGACTGGAGCTTCGGTTACCGATGCAAGAGAGGCCGCACAGACAGCCCGCAGGACGAGAGTCGTCAAGTTCTCCGAACCAGTAGAGGTGACTCTCCCGCTCGCCGGCTAAGACGTCCGTGTACTTGCCGCTTCGCCTGCCCAGACATTACGGGGCTCTCGCTGTGGGACGAACCCGGCTAAACCACCCTATACTCGGCGGACACCAGTGGGGGGAGTCTCATGAGCCGTGTTGTGCTGCGAACCAGGCTCTGCGAATTGCTCGGCATCGAATACCCAGTCATAGGGGCCGGTATGGGGCCGGTGGCCGGTGGCGACGCACCAGTCGCGACCGCGGATCTTACCGCCGCGGTCTCCAATGCCGGTGGCCTCGGTGTCATCGGCGGGTCCGGCTATGGCCCGGCACGTTTGCGCGAGGAAATCGAAAATGTCAGGTCCATGACTGACAGGCCCTTCGGCGTCGACCTGCTGCTGCCCGCGAATTACATGGGTGGCCACAGCGGCACCGAAGACCCGCGCAGCCTTATCCCAGAAGAGACCCGAAAAGCGGTGCGCGGCCTTCTTGAAAGCCTGAACGTGGAGTGGAAGGAAGCACCGGCACAGCCGACCACCCAGGCCCACAAACAGAGTGGGATGTCAGACGAGCAGATGGAGGTCGTGATCGAGGAGAAGATCCCGGTGTTTGCCTCCGGTCTTGGTAATCCGGGTCCGTGGGTTGATCGGCTGAAGGCCAACGGTACAAAGATCCTTTCGCTGGTTGGCAACGTGAAGGCCGCTCGCCGCGTCGCCGAAGCCGGCGTAGATGTCGTTGTTGCACAAGGGACGGAAGCTGGGGGACACACCGGGCGAATTGCAACCATCGCACTCGTACCCCAGGTGATCGACGCTGTGCACCCAACACCAGTCGTGGCCGCCGGTGGCATCGCAGACGGCCGCGGCCTGGCAGCTGCCCTCGCGCTTGGTGCCCTTGGCGCCTGGTGCGGAACCGCGTTCCTAGTGGCAGATGAAGCGAACCAGCCGGAACTTCAGAAAAGGCGGATTCTTGCAGCGATAGACGAGGACACGCGAGTCACGCGCCTTTACAGCGGTAAAACCATGAGGAACATCACCAATCCCCTGGTTGAGATCTTCGAATCGAGTTCAATCGAAGCCCTCCCGATGGGCATCCACGGTCTGCTGGTTGCAGATGTGATCCACTCATGCCGTGCTGCCGGCCGCGAAGACCTCCTGATGAACGCCGCCGGCCAGATTTCTGGGATGCTGTCGGCCGGCCGGCCGGCCGGTGAGATTCTTGATGGCATGGTTGGAGGCGCCGCTGAGATCATCGGTAAGCAACTACCGGAAATCATCGGTGAGAGCGCCGGGGTGAGCGGATGAGCGAACGTGCACTTAGCGGGATTCGCGTGATCGAGTTCTGTGATGAGATCGGCTCCTACTGCGGGAGACTGCTGGCCGATCTCGGGGCCGAGGTTATCAAGATTGAGCCCCCGGGAGGCGGCCGCGAAAGGCTATCTCCGCCACACATCGCCGCGGCCGGCGCAAGCGTCGACACCAGCCTGGCCTTCTGGGTCCACAACACGTCGAAGAAGTCCGTAGTCCTCGACCTTGAGTCGGAATTTGATCTGACGCAGGCTCGTAGGCTCGCTACGACGGCCGACATCATTCTGGAGGACTACCCGGTTGGCTACCTTGGAGCGCGGGGGCTCGGATATGAAAAACTGAAGCCGAAACGGCCAGCCCTCGTCTACACATCGGTGACAGGCTTCGGTGAGACCGGCCCGCACGCCAGTTGGGCATACAGCGATCTAATTGGCCAAGCTACCGGCGGAGTGATGACGTTGGCTGGAGACCCCGACGATCCTCCGAACACGATCTACGGCAACCAGGCAAACATTTCGGCCAGCATCCACGCAGCGCAGGGGACTCTACTCGCGTTGCTTCACGCAGAGGCTACGGGACAAGGACAGCGTGTCGACACTTCGGCCCAAGAGGCAATATCGATCTCCCAGGAAACAGCGATGCAGACCTGGGACATGCAAAGAACCAACAAGATACGGTCCGGCTCGAAAGGAATGCTACCAATCGACGTGCCGGCATTTGGCACCTATGAAGCTGCAGACGGATATGTCTTCCTGTTCATCCTCGCCCCGGGAGGTGAGGACTTGCCTGCACTCGTTGCCTGGATGGCAGAACAGGGCCTGGCGGAGGGCCTGGAACGAGAGCCGCTTGCCGAGGTGGTAGAGAGCCTGAACATGGAGACACTGACTGCGCTGATGTCAGGGGCTGGTGCTGATCTCGCTAGCAAGGTGACCCAGCTATCAGAGATAGACACTGCAATCCGCAAGTTCATCAAGACGATGCCGGCGCGAGTCATCTATGAGGAGGGCCAGGCACGACGGTTGCTGATCGGCCTCGTTTCCACTCCTGCCGACATTGCGGCTAACTCTCAGCTTCGAGCCCGGGACTGGTTCCTGACGCTTGAAGTCGATCAGGCGGTCACCATTGAGTTTCCCGGCCCACCTTATCGCCTGTCTGAGACTCCGGCCGAGATCTCCGATCCCCCGGCTCTTGGTGAACACACGGACGCCGTCCTCGCCCAGCTGCAATCGGAGGTTCCTTGATGTCCAAGCGACCATTAGACGGACTACGCGTCGGCGACTTCTCCTGGTACGGCGCCGGTCCGATCGCTGGCAGCACGCTGGCCATGTACGGAGCCGAGGTAGTACGAGTCGAATCAGAGGCGAAGATGGACGGGATCCGAAGTGTCCAGCCTATCGCGATGAACGACGACGGAACCTTCAAAACCGGCTACAACGTCAGCGGATACTTCAATAACTACAACGCCAGCAAGCTCGGGATTCAGCTCAATCTCAATTCTGAGAAAGGGCAGGAGATCGGCTACCGGCTGATCGAAAAATGCGACATCTTTCTCACCAATTTCACGCCGAGGGTCATCGACAAATGGAACCTCGGCTACGAACAAATCAAGGTTGTGAACCCAACGATCATTGCGGCGTACGCACCGATGCAGGGGCTGGTCGGCCCGCACCGTAACTTTCTCGGATTCGGTGCCGTTCTCACTCCAATCACCGGCGTCAGCCACCTCTCCGGATTCCCCGAGCGACCTCCGCTGGGGGTTGGCACCAACTACCCCGACTACGTCATCAACCCGGGGCACACGGTTGTCGCAATTCTCGCGGCGCTCCGCCACCGAAATCGAACCGGCGCGGGGCAGATGATCGAACTGCCCCAGATAGAATCCATGGCAAACGTTCTGGGTACCGCGGTCGCTGACTGCCTCGCGAACGGCACAGTCCAGACCAGAACGGGTAATCGTGGTCTCATCTCCGCACCACACGGGGTCTTTCGCTGCCTCGACGACCCGGAATCCGTTGCATCGCCCGATCGATGGGTTGCGATCAACTGCCGCAACGACGGAGAGTGGCGTTCCCTTTGCTCAGCCCTGGGGCGCCAAGAGGAGTTCGCCGACCCACGCTTCGCGACGTTTGAGGAGCGAAAGGCAAACGAAGACGCGCTCGAGGAAACGGTCTCCGGGTGGGTCAGGGGTCTTCGGGCGGAGTCGGTCGCAGAGTTGCTACAAGCGAACGGCATCCCCGCCGGGGTAGTGCAGAACGCCCAAGACATGCTCGAGCGTGATCCCCATCTGAAGGCAAGGAATTACTACCAGTACCTGGAGCACGCCGAGGCCGGCCGAACAGCCTACGATGGGACCCCGTCACATCTTTCAATGACTCCCGGCTACCACACGTCGGCGGCGATCATGTTCGGCGAACACACATGGGAGGTCTGCGAACGCATCATCGGGCTCAACGCCGATGAAGTTGCAGACCTGCTGGCCGACGGAGTGCTCGTCTAGCCCCAAGCTGACTGACCCTCCCGAAACACCCAGCTTGGGCTGACAGGAGAGGCCTATGCTACTCTCGCGACATTGCGAAGGGGGCGCCCCAGATGAGCGCTGGGGTGACCTTCATCATCGTGGTGGTGGCCATAATCATGGTCGTCGGACTGCTGCTCGTTGGTGCCTACAACGGACTGGTCCGCAGGCGCATTCGGGTGCGGGAAGCCTGGTCTGGCATTGACGTCCAACTGAAACGTCGGGCCAGCTTGATCCCCAATCTCGTCGAAACCGTGAACGGCTACGCGGCCCATGAACAAGAGGTACTCGAGAACGTTACCCAAGCGAGGGCCGGGCTGCAGCAGGCATCGGGGCCGACTCAGTCGGCGCAAGCGGACAATATCCTCACCCAGGCGCTTGGACACCTATTCGCGGTCGCAGAAGCCTACCCAGGCCTCAAGGCCAACGAGAACCTCCTCGAGTTGCAGCGGGAATTGACGGACACCGAGGACAAGATCGCCTACGCGCGCCAGTTCTACAACACGAACGTTTCGGGTTACAACCAGAAACTCCAGACCTTCCCAACTGTCATCATCGGAAACATGTTCGGCTTCCGACCGGAAGAGTTCTATGAAGCTGAGACACGTGAAGAGACGGAGGTCAGCTTCAGCTAACGGGCGGAGGTCCGGTTGAGCAACACCGACGCGAGCATCGAAGAGCCGGTCCTAGTTTACGATCGAATTTCCGCCAATCGTCACACGACCGGGTTGCTGATGGCCGGCTTCATCATTCTGATAGGCGGCATCGTGTGGCTGATCCTGTTTCTGTGGGGGCTTTCCGCGAGTGTGTTGCCGGGGGTTCTCAGGTTCGTCGGTCTCATACTCATTGCTTACGCGATCATCGCCTCCACACGAATCGTGCTGTCGATCGCAGGTGCGCATGAGGTGACAAAGAAAGAAGAGTGGGAATTCGTACGCAGGGTCGAGAATCTCTCGATCGGTGCGGGTCTTCCGATGCCTCGGACCTGGGTACTCGAGGACTCCGCACCGAATGCCTTCGCGACTGGAACCAACCCGGAAAGTTCCCACATCGTGGTCACGCGAGGGCTGCTGGAAAAACTGGAGCCGATCGAATTGGAAAGCGTACTGGCCCACGAGCTTTCTCACATAGGGAACTACGATACCCGGGTCATGACCGTTGTGACGGTGCTGGTGGGCGCAATAGCGCTCATCTCCGACTTTGCGCTGAGGGCCACCTTCTGGGGCGCCGGCAAGCGACCGTCGAACCGGGGCCGCAACAGCGGCGCGGCGATCGTGATCGTTCTCGTCATCATGCTGGTCGT
Organism: Dehalococcoidia bacterium; assembly: GCA_036010925.1. GTDB lineage: Bacteria > Chloroflexota > Dehalococcoidia > Tepidiformales > Tepidiformaceae > DASCML01. The sequence continues at coordinate 15,703 of DASCML010000079.1, forward strand.
GGCGATACTCGCCCCGATAGTCGCGCAGGTCATGCGCTTCTCCGTCAGTCGGCGGCGAGAGTACCTCGCCGATGCGAGCGGCGCTCTCCTCTGCCGCAATCCGGACGCTCTCGCCAGGGCTCTTGAGAAGATCGCAGAAGACCCGGAGCCGTTAGAGGCGGCCAACAAGGCCACAGCCCACCTTTACATTTACAACCCTCTCCGAGAACACAAGAGTTTCTTCAATGGCCTTTTTAACACGCACCCGCCAACGGAAGAGCGCGTCCGCCTCCTGCGCGCTATGTAGCCACCGGGAAGCCTTCCTCCCACCACCACCGCCACATAGACCCTCGCCAATGTATGTTCCCGGTCAATACGCCAGCTCCTCGGGCGGGATGCCCGAGGAGCTGGCCATGCAGACGAACGGGGGCTTTTCTTGGGACGGGATTTATTGTCGCAGGATGAGATTCGTGAATTCCTGAAAGATGAACGAGCTCAGGTGCGGAGAACTCTTAGAATCCGGACACTGGAGACATATTCGGTCTAGCGAAGCCAGTAAAGGCACAAGGTTTAGACTAGGCCAGTGGCATTGGAGATCCCCCTGTTCCCCCTCCGCACGGCGCTGTTCCCCGGAATGCCACTTCCCCTTCGGGTGTTCGAAGAGCGCTATCAAGTGATGTCACGAGAGTTGCTCTCCAGTGGCGGAATCTTCGGCGTCGTTCTCATCAAGCAAGGGCAGGAAACAGGCGGTGGCGCAATTCCATTCGATATCGGAACGACCGCTCGCATCGAAAGCCATGACGAACTCGAAGGGGGCCAATTCGTCCTCACGTGTCGCGGAGCAGAGCGTTTTCGGCTCCTGCGAATGCTCCCCCCGAAGCCATATCCAAACGGCGAGGTTGAGATCGTCTCGGACCTAGAACCCGCACCTTCAGAAACTCTCACGGCCGCGATGGACGAGGCCAAGGCCATTTTCCCAGAGTACTTTGACCTCGCCCTCGCCCTTTCCGACCAGTGGGCAAGGCCGTTCCAGCTCCCTATGCATCCGCATGCGCTGGTGAACGCACTGGGGCCGTGGCTACGGGCCGACGAAGTCGAGAAGCAACAACTCCTCGAAACTATCGAACCCCTCGAAAGGGTCAAGAGCCTGGTCGGGTTGCTCATCCAGCTGAGGGACAAAGTGACAAAAGAAGCGGGCGACAGACGGAGGCGCCGCTACGGTGGCCTCGGCGCACAGAACTAGTGAACGAGGGAACACATGACGAGAAAGTCCTCTTTAATGGGCACCTAGCAGTTCGATATAAAACGCGAGGACGCTATCGAACTTGCGAAGATAGCGGACGAGAGCGGGGTGCATTCTTTCTTGGTACCGGAGGGGTGACCGCTAGCGATAACCCGACCGCCGCGACGCTGGCAGGGGGTTCATGTCGCGTTACATCGCTCAGATGGGCACGTTCTACTACAACCAGCTTTCACAGTTTGACCATGCGAGCGAGGTGGCCGCCATAAAGAAGACCTTCAACGAGCAAGGTTCCGCAGTCGGCGCAGCGGCAATCCGGCAGAGATGCTCGATGACCTGAGGTTCGCCGGGAGCGCAGGGGAGTGGCTCGCAAGACTTCGGGACTAAGAGGAACTTAGCGTTGACATACACGGGATTACCGTGGGCACCAGGGATCCTGTTGAGTTCGGAAGAACTGTGGAAACCCTGTTGCGTTAGGCCGCCCCCACAGCTCGAAGCGGCGGAAACCCACTCCTTCCTTGCTATACTCGTCATCGACGGAGGGCTGAATGGTCACCATCCTCGACCCCACCGACGAGCGCGTACCAGTTAAGCGGAGCCTTGCGGATCGCCCCGAGGCAATCTCAGGCACCCTGGGCCTGTTAGACATCTCAAAGACGCGGGGCAATATCCTCATCGACCGGCTTGAGGAACGGCTAACTGAGCAACTGCCCGGTGTTGAAATCAGGCGGTACAAGAAGCCGACGTTCACGAAACCGGCCCCCGAAGACCTGCGGCAGCGAATCGCCGAGGAGTGCAACTTCGTTATCGAAGCACTTGCCGACTGAGGATCCTGCACAACGTGCAGTGTGCACGACACAACCTGGTTCGAGATTCAAGGGCGACCGGCGGTCTTCGTTGCATCGTCGGAGTTCGCCGACGCGGCCGAGGTGCAGGCCAGCATGCTTGGCCTACCAGAGGTCAGGCGGATCTTCGTCCCGCACCCGATCCAGGATGCGACCGACGATGAAATCCGCGCCAAAGCCGACACCATCGTCGCTGA
>DASCML010000080.1:0-3713 GCA_036010925.1 Dehalococcoidia bacterium
ACGATGAATGGTTCGCTGGTCCGTGTGGTCGCCTCCAGGAGTTCGCTCACCGTGTCACCTCTCATGCCACCGGCTCGGCGAACACCGGCTGATAGCATGATGCCCGGCCGCAGTCAGCGTCATCCGCGATTTCCCCGGAGCGGCTCGGAACCTCCCGGAGAACGCAGATTCGGGTGACATCCACCTTGAAGGCACCTGGACGATGGCGCGGAACATGTCTCGACTCCTATTCGATGCAGGTTGACAACTCCTACACTCTCCCGGTTTTCGTCGTGTAGCGTAGCTCGGGCACGTCCATCAATTCTTTACCTTGAGTCGGAGGGCCTTTTTCGGGGCATGCCGAGATAATATCGGCGCCGGAAGAAGGAGTCCCTGAACTGCCACTAGTCCGCGCGGCCCCTATGCCAATCACCGCAGCCAGGGCAGTTTGAAATAAGGCGAGCCATAGCGGCCGGCCGGTCGTACGACTGACTTCGTCGAGTCGGTCTCGGCGCTCGTTGTCGAGCGGTCTCGTTTTGTAAGTCAGGAGCTGCCCTGACGACAAGACCAGTCATCGCCGGCAGCGGCGACCGCACCGCGGGACTGCATCGGAGCCGCAAGGAGTTTGACTTCCAGCTCTGCAGCTCAGAGTGCAGGCCTGTTCGCAGGCGGCAATTCGAAATCGCTAGCGCGCCGGCTCTCCAGCCCGCAACCAGCTCCCGACGCCCGAGCGCACCATTATCTCTTCGGCCTCGGTCATTATCTCTGCGATAAACTCCTGCGCACTCTTGACCTCGTCGATCACGCCCACAGCCAGCGAGCCACCGCTGTTTCTGAACGCGTCCTCCTGGTCCGCCGAATCCTCCTCGGCTGAATCCTTGAGGTCCGCCGACCACCCGCTTGGCACCGCCGAGTGGTCCGCATCCGGATCACCCTTGTTAATAACCGTCTCGAGCTTCATTAGCCACTCGCCCTGCTCCATCTTGCCCCGCTGCTTCATGATGCGCTCGTACTCCGAGGAGCTGGGCGGCGCGAGGCTCCGGTCACGCACAACCGAGTCCCACGGCTGCGAATCAACCAGCACCTGCTTGTACCTGTCGGATATCTGGCATTCCTTCGTGGCCATGAACGCAGTACCCATGTAAACGGCCTCGGCGCCCATCCCAAGGGCAGCCACCATTCCGTGTGCATCCCCAAGGCCGCCTGCAGCGATGATCGGGGCATCGATTAGCTTCACCGCGCTCGTTATGTTGGTCAGCGTAGGCAGCTGGATCACGCTCTTGAACCCGGACCCTTCAATCCCAACGATGACGATGGCGTCTGCGCCCTGTCTCTCGGCTGCCCGGGCGTGCTTCACCGTCGCGACCTTGTGAACCCAAGGAATGCCCGCTTCTTTGGCCTGGATGCCAAGCTCCTCGGCCTTGTAGGCGGCCGTGAAGAGCGCCGGCACGCGGCACTCGATCGCCACCCGCAGCATGTTGACGATGTCGGGGCAGATGCCGACGGTCAGGTTAACCCCGAACGGATTGTCGGTCATCGCACGGACTTTCTCGATCTCCTCCCGGAGTCCCTCCGCCGTCTTGCATGCACCCGCCGTAATAATGCCCATGCCCCCGGCCTTGGACACAGGTCCTGCAATGGCGGCAGTGCCAAAGCCGCCGTAGGCACCCTGGATAATCGGATAACGGCAGCCAAGCAGATCCGTGACCCTGGAATTCCAAGAAAACGCGGTCTTCGCTCCCGGCTCGGTCTCAGCGGTTGTCATGCATACCCTCCTGTTCGGTACCGTAGCATGCCCCTTTGTGAAGCGGTTGAAAGCACGGTCGAACGGCCCAGTTTTCTTGGGCCGTTCGACCGCATTCGTGTTTGGGAACCAAACTTGGCGAAGCCCTGACTGGGCGCCCCAGCACTCAGAATTCTTCTGTGCCTCCTCATAACGACCCTGTCGCGTGGGAGACTTGCGTGCAGGAACCCCGGTGGGCAGACCCCACCCAGGAGATTCATGTTCAGCTCGATAGAGGGATTCCTTCGTTACTTTCGAGGCGTTCACGTGGCAACGAAGCGGTGAATGTAACGTTTCGACAGCCTAAAGCTGCGGGGGCGGCCACCATCCTGCTGCAGTTCGGATTGATGGTGCTCATAGTCAGTGGTTGCGGGGATGACACGGCCGACCACCTGGCTCCGACGGCGACGCCCCTCGCCGAGGCCCCGTCCGCTTGCGCGATGGTGGCGCAAGCGGACATCGACGGACCTGACCTTCTGACACTTCCACTCGCCGCCTGCGTCGACTTCGAACTGATTTACAGAACCTTCTCGGGTCCCGACACTACCGAGACCCTCCACCTGGCCTGGTTTGAAGTAACCGCAGATGTCGTTGTCACAGCGCCGCTTGAAGGAACCTTTCGGACGCTCGAAAGCCACCCCGTGCTCGGAGAGGCCTACGCGATCGCAGGCACCGGGGTTGTCGTGGTGATCCGGAGCATTGGCGGAGTAGCAATTACCAGAGATGGCGAGACAGTGGCCCGCGGCCAAGAATTAGTTCGGCTTCCTGCAGAATGGCCCCTCAACCTGCAGGAAGGAGGCGGGGGGTTCACCCTCGAACTGGTACTGACGGATGACCCCGGGGCATACTTAGACCTGCTGGGTCCGGCCCAGCGGGAGAGCGTCGAGATTTCCAGTGCCGCCGACCGATTCCTCGCCGGGGGCGATTGGCGCTACTTCTCACCCTCAGATTGAGGCAAGAGGAAGCATCTAGCCCGCTCCAGGGAACTTGAAGTTGCCCAGTTGGTTGTGGAAGGGCTGACAGCGCGGCAGTTTGCCGAGGGCTTGACGATTAGCGTAAAGACACGGTCGAAACCCATACGCCCAACATCCCGGCTAACCTCCACCACCAATCACCCGAGAGTCGCTACCACGTCGTCTTGCGAGCCGGGAGGCGCATCAGGGAGTTTCCACAGTCCACAGGAATAACCTGGCCGGTCATGGACATTGAAAGGTCGCTCGCCAGCATCACAGCAACATCTCCACAGTCGTCAACGGTCGTGAACCGGCCCAGCGGAGATTCCTCGATATATCCGCGAGCGACAGGAGTATCGTCCGACAGCTCTACTCTCGCCTCATCGATGGGGGTGCCACCACCGAAACGATTCATCGCCGTGGGGACGAAAGTCGGAGCGAGCGCGTTAACCCTGACGTTGTCCGGCCCATATTCGCGGGCAGCAATCTTCGTAACGAAGTTGATGCCGGCTTTTGCGCCTGAGTAAGGAGTGAGGCCAACAGGAACAAGAATCGCCGTTGTTGATGTTATGTTAATTAGTGACCCTCCACCGGAATCAGCGAGGGCGTTGCCAAGATGACGCATGAAGTAGATCGCTCCGAAGTAGTCCACCTCAACCACGGGCCTCAGGACTTCCGGGGTTATTTCCCTGATGGATGAGTTGCCGACGATACCCGAAGAGTTCACGGCTACGTCGAGTCCGCCCAGGCGCTCGACGGCCGTCTTCGCCATACTCGCCACGTCGTCGAAGTCAGTGATGTCGCACTGTACGGCAGAAGCGCCGATCTGCCTCCCGAGCTTTTCGAGATTCTCCAGGCGCCTCGCCCCCACGATCACGTTCGCCCCTTCTTCTACGAACCGCTCGGCGATGCGCCAGCCGATACCGCTGGATGCTCCGAGTACGGCAGCGTTCTTCCCCTCGAGCATGCCCATGAAAACCCTAACCGCCGAAAAGACC
>DASCML010000081.1:0-14053 GCA_036010925.1 Dehalococcoidia bacterium
GGAGGATTTCGAGGGCGAAAGCGTTGCTTGGACGGCGCCTCGTAGTCCTCGGGCATCATTATCAGCGCGACGAGGTGATTAAGTACGCGGACTTCACCGGAGACAGCTTCAAGCTTGCTCGCCACGCTGCCGACCAGGAGGACGCCGAATTTGTGGTGTTCTGCGGGGTTCATTTCATGGCCGAATCCGCGGACATCCTGACCGATCCAAGCGTGCACGTAATACTCCCGAACCTGGCTGCTGGCTGTTCAATGGCCGATATGGCCGATCCGACCGACGTCTACTCGGCCGGGGAGCGCCTTGAGGCAGCTGCTTCGGGCGACACCATCGTTCCTGTTACGTATATGAACAGCGCCGCGTCTCTAAAGGGCTTCGTAGGCGAGCACGGTGGGCTTGTCTGTACTTCAAGCAATGCTCGGAAAGCCCTCGAGTGGGCGTTCGAACGTGGCGACAAGGTTCTGTTCTTCCCTGACCAGCACCTCGGCCGTAATACCGCGTATGAAATTGGCATACCTCTCGATGAGATGGTGGTGTGGAATTATCGCCAGCCCGATGGTGGACTAACCCCACAACAGATTAGAGCAGCGAAGATCATTCTCTGGGAGGGCCATTGCAGCACTCACCAGCGATTCACAGTGGCGCAGATCGAAAAGGCCCGGGAGGAGCATGCCGGGCTGAACGTTATCGTTCATCCGGAATGCAGATGGGAGGTAGTCCAAGCATCTGATGACACCGGCTCAACCGAGAAGATTGCGAAAGTGATCAGCGCTGCCCCTACCGGTACGAGCTGGGCGGTTGGTACTGAGATCAACCTCGTGAATCGGCTTGCGGATGAGAATCCGGACAAGACGATCTTTTGCCTCGACTCGGTCGTATGTCCTTGCTCCACGATGTACAGAATTCACCCCGCCTACGTAGCTTGGGTATTGGAAGGGGTCCTCCGGGGCGAGGTAATCAACGAAGTCCGGGTCGACGATCACACCCGTAGTTGGGCTCTTGTGGCACTCGAACGGATGCTGTCTATTCATTAGCGGCCGGCGGGCACCCCGGGCACGGGCGAAAGCACTCCGTGTCGGCGGGGGGAAGCGTGAAAGCAGCTGTTTATTACGAAACGGGTGGGCCGGAGGTCTTCCGGTACGAGGAGTTCCCTGATCCCGACTGTCGGCCACGGGGACTGGTGATTGAAATCCGGGCCGCCGGGATTCAGGGGGGAGACACTCTCCACCGCCAGGGTGGGGCGATGGTCGGCTCACTTCATATTGTTGGCTACTAGGCTGCCGGAGTCGTCCTCGCGGCCGTACAGCTGGCAAAGTGCATCGGCGCGACCGTCATTGCGACGGCCTCAAGCGATGAGCGGGTAGAGCGTCTGCGTGAGCACGGGATGGATCACAGGATCAACTATCAGCGGGAGGATTTCCAGAGGCCGTGAGCGAATTGACGGATGGACGAGGAGCGGATCTGGTGGTCGATTGCCGTGGGCGGGTCCACGTTGGAAGGAAGCCTTGCTTCGGTCGCCTATCGCGGACGTGTCTCTTGGGTGGGAAGCGCTGGTCGCGAGAGCATCAAGCCAGATATTTCAATGTTGATGCCTCGCAACGCATCCATAAGCGGGGTTTTTCTTGGTGCAGAGATAAGCGCTAACCCGGCACGCATCAGGGTAATGATCGAGGAGCTTCTCTCGCGTGTCGCGACAGGTGAACTGAAAGCAGTGACCGATCGCTCTTTCTCTCTCAACGAGGCGGCTGCGGCGCATTCATACATCGAGAGCAGACAGGCCTTTGGGCGAGTGATACTCGTTCCCTGACCCTGGTCGAATCGAGCCCAGCGCCTGACCTAGTTGCTTGAGAAGAAGAAGACGGTCCTGGTGCCAGCGGGAGGCGAGCCCGCTCGAACTCGGAATCACGTAGGGAATGCAGTTGGCGCCGAAGCGCTCGGGCTGCGTCCCGTAGGCTCGGCGCGCCAGCGCAGGTCGGGAGATACTCAGCTCCAGGTTGCCGAAGAGTTGATAAATTCCTTTTCCGCTGAATACCGCGTAGCCCGGCGAGGCGCCAGTTAGTTCTCGATGCAGCCGACGAGCGCCTGCTGCGATTTCGTCCGGGGTCAGTTCGTCAGCCCTCGCGGTGGGCCGACAGCAGAGATCAACGAAACCGATGCCTGCTTCGTCCATAAGATCTGCGTCATCCAGGTGACCCACTGGCCTTCGCAGGAGACCGCTCGCGTTGAGCTGGTGCCAGAATACATTGCCCCGGTGAGCGTAATAGTGACCAGCACGGGCCGATCGAAGCCCGGGGTTGTACCCGATGAATACCATCCGCAGCCCGGGTCTCAAGTAGTGCGGGAGCGGAGCAATCTGCCCGTCACTTATCCCGAGGGTGTGCAGCTGAATCATCGTCGCAGCTCCGGGCTCAATTCGAGTCGTGCTCTCGGGGTCGTGATATGCAGGGAGTCTGGCTCTGTTTCGACGGCTGTAAACCCAAGCGGTAGCGGGAATCGGAGGATCACTGTGCGGGTTTCGCCCGGCAGGAACTGAAGATCCGTCTCGAGGACACCGTCTATTGGGTCTATTGCACCGATCCAGGTGTCGATTCCCGCGATTTCGATCTGGAAGTCGTCTGTATCCGGTGACCATGGATCTTCGACGGTTACCCGAAGCGATAGCTGGATGGACTCTGCTGGACAGCCAGGTATGCCCAGGCAAAGCTCGTCCCGCCCAACGGTGAATCCGCTCACAGACAGGGTTCTCCCTCCGACTGTGCGCTCGTCGCCGGGGTCGATCACTTTCTCCCCGTACATAGCTCTCAGGATTGGGGGCAGCCCGTAGAGAGCGACCATGATTCCGACGAGAATTCCGAGGACCGCGCCAGCAGCAAGGCAGCCGTTGCGCCTCTGGCGACTCTCCTTACCGGGTTGTTCGATCCGAACTCGCTGCTTCGTCTTTTCCTCCATGATGGGATGGTACCCGCAGCCACTCTCCGACTCGTAGAACTCGTGAAGAATCATTCGGCCACAAGTGATTCACGGGCTCTGTGACTGTACTCTTTGGGCATGATTGAGCAGGTTCAGCGCTTGCTGGAGGCCTCACAGGGAGGGACGCCTGTCCTTCAGGCGACCGTTCTCGAACCCGGGCCCCGAACACTCCCGGCAAGCGGAAGACTGCTTGTCGAACAAACGGGGAAGCGGAGCGGCACACTGGGTGACGGGGTCATCGACGACCTGGTTGCCGCCTTCGCGGAGGGCGCGTTCAGACGGCGCTTCGCAGGAACTCTTTACCTCTCCCCTGATGGTCTTGGCGAGCGAGAGCTCGCTGGCGCAACGAGCGTCTATGTCGAGGTGGTGGCGAGCAGGCCCGTGTTTCTAGTTGTAGGTGCCGGCCACATCGGCCGCTGTCTTGCGAAACTGGCTGATTTACTCGAGTTCCATGTAGTGGTGCTCGACGACCGCGAGGAATTTGCATCCGAGGAGAACGTCCCGGAAGCGGACGAGGTTATTTGTGATAAGTTCGGTCCTACCCTCGAGCGCTATCCCGTCGGTGGCGACACTCATATCGTGCTCGTCACGCGGGGACACAAGCAGGACGAGGAATCCCTCCGTCGATGCGTAGGCCGTGGAGCAGCGTACCTGGGCATGATAGGCTCCTCCCGACGCACGGCCACGGTACTTCGGCACTTGGTCGACGATGGCTTGGACCTGGCTGCCCTGGCAGACGTAAGGACGCCGATCGGCCTCGATATCGGAGCGGAAACTCCCGAGGAAATCGCAGTGAGCATCATGGCCGAGGTGATAATGTTAACCAAGGGTGGAGACGGTCAGCCGATGTACGCCCGCCCCACTGACCTTCGAAAGCCTCAGGACTAGCTAAAGGGTCGCTCCTCCCACCACGGGTAGAACGACGGCATGTCCTTGCTCGGCCCCAGGGTGAAGTTCGGCGATCGTTTTTCGAGGAAAGACTGAACCCCTTCGGGAACGTCCGCCATCTTTCCAAGCGACTGAACCCCCCTCGAGTCGAGCTTATGGGCCTCCATCGGGTGGTCTGCGCCCAGAAGCCGCCACATCATCTGGCGGGAAAGAGCGATCGAAACTGCGGACGTGTTGTCGGCAATTTCCCGGGCCAGCGCGTAGGCCGTCGGGAGCAGCTCTTCGGGCTCGTGGACGCTTCGCACCAGTCCTCCATCGAGAGCCTCTTGGGCGTCGAACACGCGGCCGCTGTAGACCCACTCGGCCGCCTGCCCAATACCGACGACCCTCGGCAAGAACCAAGTCGAGCAGGCCTCGGGAACCAGCCCCCGCCGGGCGAACACAAATCCAATCCGAGCGGTGGTCGAAGCGACCCGGATGTCCATTGCCAGGGTCATTGTTGCGCCGAATCCGACTGCCGGTCCGTTTATTGCACCGATCACCGGCTTGAGGCACTCGAATATCTGAAGAGTGACGCGGCCGCCGCCATCCCGGTGGTTATCGTCTTCGTAGTTGAACGGTGAATCGGATCGGCTGAGGTCGGCGCCGGCACAGAATCCCCTCCCGGCCCCGGTCACGACTATCACGCGGACGCCGTCGTCTTCGTCCGCCATTCGAAACGCCTGAACCAGCTCGTCGATCATCTCCTCGGTGACAGCATTGAGCTTTTCGGGCCGGTTGAGGGTTAGCGTGAGGATTCCGCCCTCGACGCTGTAGGTAATGTTTTCGAACTCCATTGTGATGCCTCAGCTTTCGATGGGAATCTTGACGACAGGGAGCGGGCGTGGCAAACGCCGCCATGCGGCAGGTAGCAGCTGCCGTTAGTATGGGCGGGTGGATGGATATAGCATTTCGGCAGTCCCACCGCTGCGTTCGCCGGTCGTCATCGTGGCGTTCGGCGGTTGGAGCGACACCGGCACTGTCACGACCGATGTAGTGGCTCACCTCAGCCGAGCTTTTGACGCCACGCAGTGGCTCACGGTAGATCCGGAGGACTATTATGTCTTCAGTGAGATGCGGCCGGCGGTGAAGCTAGACGAAAGCGGTACTCGAGTGATCGAGTGGCCGCGGAACACGGGTTTCTGGGCTCGCTTTCCCCACGCCGAGCACGATCTCGTGCTGGTTTCGGGGGTTGAACCAAACCTTCATTGGCGTACGTTCTCTTCTCAGCTGACGGAGGCGCTGGCCTCAACGTCCCCGAGCCTCATCTGCACGCTTGTGGCACGCCCGGCAACGACCCCGCACACGCGTCCTATTCCGGTCACCGGTTCGGCAGCAGACCCGGACCTCGCCAGGCGATACGGTCTCGGGAGGTCGCTCTACCAGGGCCCCACCGGAATCATTGGAGTACTTCATGACATGCTCCGCCAGAAGGATGTATCGCTCATAAGTCTTGCCGCAGGCGTCCCTCATTACCTGAACACCGACGAGAATCCGCCGGCAACGATCGCGCTGCTCAAGGCTTTGGAACCGGTGCTCGGGTTTGAGGTCCCGCTCGGTGCCCTCGAGTTAGAATCGAAGCGCTTCCTCGAGCGCGTCGAAGAGGCGTCGAGGGCGGACGACCAGATCATGAACTATGTGCGCTCCCTTGAGGAGAGCTATTCAGAGGTCGCTCCCGAAGGAGAGCCGCCACTGCCGTCAGCAGACGATGTTGTACGCGACGTCGAAGACTTCCTTCGCGGCGACAAAGAGGACTAGCGCCGTGGCCGGGCCCGAGCGAACCGCTCAGACTACTTTGAGCGCCAGCGTATCGAGAACGTCGAGCTTGATGCCGGGGCCCATCGTTGTCGTCAGCGTCGCGGACCTAATGTACTGACCCTTCGTATCCTGGGGCCGTGCGGTGTTGATCGCCTCTACGATGGCGGCGAGGTTCTCGCGCAGCTGATCCTGCTCGAAGGAGAGCTTGCCGATTGAGACATGGAGGTTAGCCAGGCGATCGATCCGGAACTCGACGCGCCCACGCTTGGCCTCATCAACCGTCTTCGCGATGTCCTCGCCGTTCACCACGGTACCCGAGCGCGGGTTCGGCATCAGGCCCCGTGGACCGAGGACACGCCCAAGCTTGCCGACCTTGCCCATCATTTCTCTCGTGGCGATGGCAACGTCGAAATCGATGAAACCGCCCTCGACCTCCTTTATGAGGTCATCGCTTCCGACGTGATCGGCGCCGGCTTCTTGGGCCGCTTTGACGGTCTCGCCCTCGGTGAAGACCAGGATTCGCATCGGTCGACCGAGGCCGTGAGGAAGGACGGTGCTGCTTCGCACCTGCTGTTCTGCGTGGCGGGGATCGAGGCCGGTCCTCAGGTGAATTTCGACAGTTTCGTCGAACTTGGCCGGCGGGAACTCCTTGAGTAGCGTCAGGGCATCCTCGATTGGGTAGAGCTTAGTCCTGTTTATTTTCGCGAGGGTGTTCTGGTACCGTTTTCCTGTCTTCGGCATCTCACTCGACCTCGATTCCCATACTGCGGGCGGTTCCCTTCACGATCAGTACCGCCTCGTCAATTGTGTTCGCATTGAGATCGGGCATCTTCGTCTCGGCGATCTTACGAACGTCCGCCAGGGAGACAGTTCCAACCTTGGTGATTCGCGGGTTGTCACTCCCTTTCTCGATGCCTGCCGCTTTGCGAAGAAGGTCGGCCGCGGGGGGAGTCTTGAGAACGAAGGTGAACGAGCGGTCCTCGAAGATTGTGATCTGGGCGGGAATGATTTGCCCGGCCTGGTTGGATGTTTGCGCGTTGTAGTCCTTGCAGAACTCCATGATGTTCGCGCCATGTTGGCCTAGGGCCGGTCCGACAGGTGGTGCCGGGTTGGCCTTGCCGGCGGGCAGCTGCAAGGTCAGCATCGCCCTTATTTTCTTTGCCATCTGGGTCTCCTGAGTGTGCAAGCGGCACGTGCACGACGTGCCTCCACGGTGTGCCCGCGACGCGGGCCAGTCACGTATCGTCGGTCGTTCTCCGGTTCCGGGCAACGGCCGCACCGAAGGGCGCCCTGACCTACGGCGGCCGTGCTACTACGATCGGAGTGCTCCGAATTGGAGGTAGGCATGAACTTTCCCCACGACGAAAGCACACTCCCGCCGGTTCCCCTGGCGGCAGACTGGCCCGCTCTGATCGACTCACTGAACCGGCTTCTCCGGCTGAGGGCCATTCCAATAGGGATGAAACTCTTTAGAAGCCGAGCGGAAATGGAGTCACTGGACGGCATCCGGCGACCCACGGCGATACACACTGCCGACCAGATTGTGGCTCAGGCGGCTCGGCTGGGATGGACAGTCGGGATTACCGCCGAAGACATGCCTGGGACCCAATGTGGAGCGGTGCTTGGGCTGAGTCCGCAGAACGAACGCTGGCTGGCCGGAGAAAATCTCGCTGGCGTCTGGTTCGAAACGACGGCGGACGCGGCCGCTCATCAGCGAGCGATGGACGTCGTCCCGTTTGGAACCTTCGAGGCGATGGCGGTGTCACCGCTTGTCTCGGGCCGGCTCGACCCACCCGACATCTGTCTCATCTACGGCACGCCTGGCCAGATGATGATCTTCATAAACGGCCTTCAATGGTCCGGCTACCGAAAATTCGAATGGGGGGTCGTTGGCGAGTCCGCTTGCGCCGATTCGTGGGGGCGGGCACTCAGGACAGGCGTGCCGAGCCTTGCAATACCTTGCTTTGCTGAGCGGCGCTACGGTGGCGTACTCGATGATGAACTTCTGATAGCCCTACCCCCTTCATATGTTCCGAAAGCCATCGAGGGGATGACGAGTATCGCTCGCAATGGGCTCCGATACCCGATCCCCCAGTATGGGATTCAATCGGATGCCCGCGCTGGACTCGGCTATAGCTACGGCTAGACGGTGGCCCCCGTCTCGGGGTGACACTTCGGCTTTGGAGAGGGCGCGGTACATTCAGTATGGGCTTGTGCCAGCCACTGGATGGAACTTGGAAGCGACATCATCCAGACGTGCCGATGGGCGCGTTTGGGGAGGCTGCACTGACGCAACCGAAGGTGATCTCGCCCAGACCTAAGGACGTGGCCTTGCCGGCCCCGCCGGAAACCGATCTTGGGCCCGGGCACCCGAGGGGTTCTGACTGAGGATTGGGCCGGTCCCGCGCAAGACGAAGGTGAGGCTGGCGGAGAGGGTGGGATTCGAACCCACGAGGGACTTGCACCCCTACACGCTTTCCAGGCGTGCCTGATCGGCCACTCCAGCACCTCTCCAGGTAAGCCAGCTCGAAAATGTTATCAGCCGGGGTCCACCGGGCGAGGCTGCTATTGTTCCTTCTTTTGACGCCGATTCACCGTCTTCTCTTCGAATCTTCGCCAGTATCGCTCGGAGGTCTCCCGGGCACCTTCGCGTCCTGCGTCGAGCATGTCGTGAAAAGTGTCAACCAGGCCGAGGCCGACAGCCTTCACCAGGTCAGTAACTTCTGTGAGTGGGTCCTGTTCGTCCTTGTCCTGCGGCTGAGCTGGATCTTCCGGTGTCATTTGTTGCCTTTCTTGCGCCGACCACCGATCCGTCCCGGAAGTGAGGTCACCGCTCGCAGGCTGGACCGCACTCCGTTGAATACTGAATAGACTCGGATCACCGGTGAAACCACCGTCTCGCCCACAAACTCGGTTGTGCCCCGGGCGTTGTCGAGCGTTGAACGGAGGGAGTCAATCGCCGGTACTGCGTTCTGGTCCAATATCCGTCGAAGGGCCAAGACGAGCAGAATAACTGCCAGGACAAGCACGAACGTGATCAAGCCCGCAAGAAGCCACGCGAAGGCCGCAAAAACAAGCGAAATGTCGCGCCACTCGCTCCAGGAATCGGGCGCAGCCCACGCCTCCGGGACCGCGTCATCCGGGACCATATTCCCGTCAAGGTAGCCGTCAACAATCGTGCCTACAAACAGATAAGCGACGAAAAGCAAAATCGCCGCGGCTACGATTGTTCCAAAAGAACGCATCCGGTTTCTCCACACTCCCTTTTAGAAATTCTAGGTCCCGCTTCTCCCCGCGGCAAAAAGCGCAACCGATACCGTCGATATAATGGTCGGGTATAAATCGTGCTGGAGTAGGTCGTGACGGCAATCTTGGTGGTGGACGATGACGATTCGGTCCGGACTATGCTTGCCAGGTTACTCCGAGCTGCGGGCCACGATGTCCTCCAGGCGCGAAGCGGAGCGGCAGCCCGTGAGACCCTTGCGACTGAACCGGTCGAGCTGATCGTCAGCGATATTGTGATGCCCGGAGATTCGGGCATTGATCTCCGCAAATGGCTGGCTGAGTACCACTCATCAGTGCCCGTCATTCTCACCAGCGGTTTCAGCCCGGACGCACCCGCCGAGTTCGCGGCTGGTATCCCCGGAACCTGGTTCCTCCAGAAGCCGTTCGGCGCTGGTGAGCTGCTAAAGCTCATTTCTGAGGTGGAGGAGTGGCTGGCCGGCGACTTCAGAAACTAGATTGGCTCGAGTTCGAGAGCTCGGATCAACCCGCTGATCATGGTCTGGGAGAAAGAGCGCGAGATGAGTTCGTCCGCGTAGAGAAGATCGAATGGATCGGAGGCGTTGATGCCGGCTCGGTCCGCAAGGATTGACGCATACTGCAGGGCCATGATCTCCGGTGGCGACTGGGCCTCCACCCCCAGTTCGTAGGCATCGATCACAAACTGAGCGAACGAAGTCTGACTGGCCGAGCTGCCCGGTAGTGCTGGGCCGAGGCCCGCGCTGGTGAGGATCCCCCCCGATTCCGGGAATCTCCGTCCGCTATTGAGCATCGCGAGCGCATCCACGTTTAATTCACGGGCGAGCATTGTGCCTTCCAGCGCCAGGTCGGGGAAGGCCACTAGAAGCTCCGAGTAGAGAAGGGTGTCGAACGCGGTGGCTATGATTTCTTCCGGTTCGCTGTCATCGAGGTCGCAGTGAACGGCCTCGTGAGCGAGCACTGTCATCAGGAACTCCATCCGCTCACCCTCGAGCTGCGGGTGGATCGAAATAACCAGCCGACCGTCGGTGAGGTGACTGACCCGGGCTATCAGCTCGGGGAAGTCGGGTGGCTCCTGGAAATCGATCAGTGCGGCCGGTTGTCCCGTGCAGTTAGCCTCGGATATCAGGAAGTCGAGCGCCTGCTCCGCGAAGGTCCCCGTCAGCGCCGCCAGCGCTGCCCTCAGCTTCGGTGAAGGAACGATCTCCAACGGAATCGCGTCGAAGCGGGTTAGCGCCCGCGAAACTGTGACCGACGGCTCTCTCCGGGCGATCATGTGGTCTTCGAGGACAACTCGCTGGACGGCGGGGTTGCGGTCCGATTCGCTTATGCTCGGGATTATCGGGGTCGTCGGGAATGTCGCAGGGTTTGTGAAGCTGAAACGCGTTGTGGCGAAGAAGGCTTGGAAAGTTGTCACGTCGGCTTCCAGCTCGGCGTCGACCGACTCTTCGGAGTCGCGACCAAATGCGGACGCTGAAACGTGTACGAAGGTGCCTTCGGGAAGTACAAGATCTATCGAGAGGATGACAGTCCGCGGGTCACCTCGCTGAACGGCCGCAGCCTTCGCCGTGAATC
The DNA here is from genome assembly GCA_036010925.1 of Dehalococcoidia bacterium. GTDB lineage: Bacteria > Chloroflexota > Dehalococcoidia > Tepidiformales > Tepidiformaceae > DASCML01. The sequence continues at coordinate 10,489 of DASCML010000081.1, forward strand.
GCTCTCCGCGACCGCCGTCGCCGTCAGGCAACGAAAATTCGAAGAACGACTCGACGGGGGCTCCACCCGGCGATGAGGGGAAATCGTCGCTGAACTCGATCCTCACCGACGTACTTGGGAGAGCCTCGCCCCTGACCACGTCCCGGGTGGAGATAGCATCCACGATCCGGGGGAGGGGCTTCTGGTCGTTGCCGCCGCAGGCAACTGCGACCGCAAGGAAACAGAGCATGACCACCAAGTCGGCAGGAACCGCCCGGTGGCCGCTCACGTTATCGACCCCTGTAGACTGGCGGCCGCTTCTCTGCGAAGGCGCGTGGCCCTTCTTTTGCGTCCTCCGTCTCGATGATCCGGAAAATCACTTCGTCCTCCAGCGCTAGGCCGTGGTCGAGCGGCACATCGAGGCCCCGGAGGATCACTTCCTTGGCTGCCTTGATTGCGAGCGGTCCCCGCTCGGCGATCAAGCCGCCTATCTCCAATGCGCGGTCCATGAGTTCTTCCTGCGGAATGATGTGAGAGACGAGTCCGATCTCTTTTGCGGTCTCAGCATCGACTTGCTCACCGGTGAGGATCATGTAGTTCGCCCAGGCCTGTGGGACCGCCCTTGGGAGTCGCTGAGTCCCGCCGGACCCGGGGATCAGCGCCCACTTGACCTCGGCGAGTGCGAAGCGCGCCTCCGGAACGCAGATTCTGATGTCGCACGCGAGTGCGAGTTCGAGGCCCCCCGCGAGACAAAATCCGTTGATAGCGGCAATGACAGGTTTGTGGAGAGGAAAGCGCTTGGTGAACCCGCCGACGGGAAGATTCCCCTTCTCCAGCTGGTTTTCGCCCGCAGCCGACGCCACTAGGTCCATGCCGGTGGAGAACGATCGGGGCCCTGTGCCAGTAAGGACGGCGGCCCTGAGGTCGTCATCGTCGCGATAGGCCGCCATGGCCTCGAAAAGCTCGCGAGACGTTCTCGCGTCCATCGCATTAAGGCCCTTTTCACGGTTAATCGTGATAACCGCGATGGCTCCGTTCTTCTCGTAGAGTATGTTTTCGAACGCGATGTCCGTCATCCTTCCCCGCGCCCCCTTTTCATCTATTTCCGATGAGGATACGGTCCCCGGGGCCGGGTCCGCGAGTGATGCAACCAGTTTTATCGAACGAAAGGTGAAGACCGACGGAAGCGTCCAGGAGTTCCGCCTCAGGCTGATCGTAGCCCGACCGGGACTCAGAATCGGGCGCTATGACATTTCGCCGCCGCGGCTCTCGACCTTCCTCCCCCGTTTCGAAGTGCCGCAGGATTCATGGTCCGACGGCTACTTCTGGTCTCGCCGTGCCTATGTCGTATATCGCTTCAGGGATCCAACGGGGGAGCCGCTCGGACACAGGTTTGATGCAGTGTCCGGCGTGGAATTCAGCACCGGCGGCGTTACGTTTCGTGATCTTATTCTCGACTGGTGGGCGCTTGCAGACGGGCGCCTGGTCGAGGAAGACGGGGAGGAGTTCGAGGAGCTCGTCTCGACAGGAGATCTAAAACCCGCCGATATTGACCGAGCTCTTTCCGCTAGGCGAACAATTCGCCGCGACTACCGCCGCATCATTGCCGAGATTTCAACTCTCGAGGATGAATTTAAAATACCAGCCGGGAGAGCGGCTCCAGGGTCGGGATGATGGGGGGTACGGGATCTCCGACGCAGGCTCCAGTGGCGCTCGGCTGCTTCCTCACGATCGCGACTATCGGACTTCTCACCCTGACCGTTATCTTTCTCGTCGTGTTCCTCGAGTCCGGGGCGGACACTGGCGAGGTGGTTCTGCTCGACCAGCGAACTTACCCGCCGGGGACGATCATCCACGTTGCTGAGCACGGCTTCTTCGTTGTCCGGATTGGTGCAGATTTGCTCGCCATCTCCGATCTCGACGCAGCCAATGCGACCGCGGGCCGTAAGTGCCGAGCGAGGCTGGTGCCTCCAGGCTCGGAGGTCCGACCGGGTCCTGAGCCCACTCTCCTCGGCAGGGCAAGCCCTGAAGCGGAGGGCTCGGTTCTGTTCTTGGCGGAGGAGTGCAATGGTGCCGTGTACGATGTAGTAGGCACGCGACTCGACCGAGACGGGCCAAACCTTGATCGATTCGCCGTTGAAATCGATGATTCGGGAAGCATCGTGGTCGACCGCCAGAGTCGAAGTTGCACGCTTCGCCGCGACGAGGCCCTTCGACTGGAGAGGGACTGCTAGGCGTACGCTTGGGTGCCACTGACAACAGTCTCGGCATCGGGCAGGGGAACCGGCCGTGGGGGCGAGGATGGCTGCAGCGAAAACTGACCTGAAGGCCGATTGCTGGCGTTCCCCGGCGGCAAAGTGATGGCACGCCCTCTTGAAGATGTCCTCATCCTCGACCTTACCTGGGTGCTGTCTGGGCCTTATGCAGCGATGATCTTATGTGACCTGGGTGCCAATGTGATTAAGATCGAACGCCCGCCCTACGGCGACGTCGCGAGGACCACCGGGCCTTACAAGAACGGCTGGAGCGGATACTTCTTCTCTATTAACCGAGGCAAGCGTTCCGTGGCCATCGATCTTCAGAAGGACGAGGGAAGAGGCCTCTTCCTGCAGATGGCGGACAAGGCCGACGTTGTAATGGAGAACTTCACTCCTGGAACGCTTGAGAGACTCGGCCTGGGCTTTGATGTCCTTTCCTCTCGTAACAGCGGTCTGGTGCTCGCTCGGACGTCCGGATTTGGCCAGACCGGTCCCTATCGAGACAGGCCGGCGCTCGACATCATCGTCCAGGCGATGGGAGGCGTGATGTCTATCACGGGGGAGGTCGGCGGCGGACCCGTTCGACCAGGAGTTTCATACGGTGACATCACGGCGGGTCTGTACACGACCATCGGAATCCTCTCGGCTCTTCACGAGAGGGAAAGGACCGGCCGCGGGCAGGTCGTCGATATTTCGATGCTCGATTGCCAGGTAAGCGTGCTCGAGAACGCGATCGTTCGACTCGCCATCACCGGCAGCGCTCCTGGGCCATTGGGCACAAGGCATCCGAGCGCGACACCATTCCAGGCTTTCCCGACGGCCGATGGCCACATTGTCGTCGCCCTCGCGTTCGGGGATGTCGACCAGTGGTCGCTGCTGCTCGGGCTGCTGGGGCTTACTGAACTCGTGGGAGACGAGAGGTTTAACACCGGTCCCAAGAGAACGGCTAGGCACTCCGAACTAGAGGCGCTCCTCCTTCCGGCCTTCCGAAAAAAAACAACCGGTGAGTGGCTACAGGAATTGCTCGAACTAGGAATCCCGTGCGGGCCCCTCAACACGGTGGATGATGTCGTCAGCGATCCTCAGGTGCGGGCTCGCGGAATGATCCAAGAGGTCACACAGAGAACGGCGGGCGCCCTGCCGATCGCCAATACCCCGCTGCAGTTCTCCGAGAGCGAAGCCGGAATCGCCGGTGCTCCGCCCGAGATGGGCGAGCACACGCGAGAAGTCCTGCGCGAGCTTCTCCAGCTTTCGGATACTGAGATTGATAGTCTGGAAGCCTCGGGGGCTGTGGCATCGAGCGGCGGTCCGGACGTCAGCAAGCTTCT
>DASCML010000082.1:0-5470 GCA_036010925.1 Dehalococcoidia bacterium
AGCGGATCGATTCGGGACAGCCGTTTGGCGTAGTTGTCGACTACGCGCACACCGGCGAGGCCGTTCGGAAGGTCCTCGAGGTGCTGCGGGTGGTTTGCAGGGGGAGGCTCATCATCGTTGTTGGGGCCGCCGGCGAGCGGGACCCTGGCCGACGTTTCGGTGTTGCACGGGCAGCAGCAGAGGGAGCCGACTACGCAGTGTTCACCAACGAGGATCCTAGGAGTGAGGATCCCATGGAAATTGTTCGCGAGATCGGCGCTTTCGCGGAGGGCGCCGGGAGGCGCCGAGGAGAGGACTTCCTCGAATTAGAGGACCGGCGGATGGCGATTCGCGAGGCTCTAAAACAGGCTGGACCTGACGATATCGTGGTTGTCGCGGGCAAAGGTCATGAGCAATCGATGATCTACGGCGAAGAGCAGAGGCCGTGGGACGACAGGCAGGTAGCCAGGGACGAGTTGTCGAAGCTGGGTTTTGAAGCCTAGTCGGTCTTCGTGACCGATGCGCGCTCTCCCTTACGGACACCCCTTTCCGATCGCTAGGGGTTAACGCTCATACGATTTGTTCCGGTTTTATTCACCTTGCATCTACCATAATGTTACCTTCTCTGGGAATGTTTGAAATGGAGGTACGTGTAGGTGCTTGTACGTACAGGTCTTGTTCTGATGGCGTTGGGGTCTTTCGCAGCTCTGGTTTTTGCAGCAGCTGCGCCTCTTAGGGGCTTTGGCTGGGGATAGAACCAGCCGCTAATTGAAGAAGGGATACCATTTCTGGGTCCTCGTATTGTCGCTGGCTGCGATCCTCGCAGTCGGCGATTTTGTATTAGTTCAGTTCTCCTGGCCATCTCCAATCAAGCGAGTTTTTCTGACGACTATTGTGCTGGCCGTGGCACTCTTTGCTCTCGCTTTAACGTCCGTTATTCGAACAGCCTCAGTGGTGGCTGCAGGTGCTCTATTGAACTTCCTGGTCATGGCCGCCAATGGCGCAGCGATGCCAGTTTCATTTGATACGACGATCTCGTCGAGAGTCCTCTCTTTTGAGGTCACCGAAGATCAAATCGGCGAGCTGATCCCCAATTCAAAAGACGTGCTGCTCCGGCAGCAGGATATTCGGCTGCCTTGGCTCGCGGATCGCTTCCACACTTGGACTCCGGTGCAGGGTGACAACGTCTACAGTCTCGGAGATTTCGTACTCTATTCCGGCTACCTGTTGGTCGCAATTGAAGTGACCATCATCTTCGTCCGGAATCCTCGCGGTGGCCCTTCTTCGCGCGCAGGCGTCAGGATGCCGCGTTTGCCCTGGCGAGGGGGAACTACTTGCCTTTGACGCAGGCGACGAACAGCCGGCTCCTTGACGGGCTATCCGCTCCGATCACGACTGATCCTGCGAAAGCTGCGAGCGAACCGGCCGCATCACTCTCGACCACGAGGTCTCTTCTTTCCCAGACAGGGATGCGCTCTTCGGCTAACACCTGATTCAGTTTTCGAAATCTGCCTTTCCTGAACATGCGATCTCCGGCCCGTAAACGACGGACCGTTAGTACCCCTTGGAACTCTCCGGGTATCTCGATTCCTCCCCGGCTCAACAAGTCCGAATCCGTTGCTACGGTGATGAGCTTGTCGCCGAGGCGAATTGAACCTGGAACCTCCAGCGCTCGAGCGGGAAAGTCGGGTGGGGTTACCTGCCCGCCGATTCGGACCAGCCCCACTGAAGCCTCAACCTCGATCCCGCCGAACCTGACCAGTCCGCCCCCGGAGGTTAGAACGCTCGCCAGATTCGACAGGCGAGTCCGGTTGACATCGACTCCAATTCCCCGCGTGGAGGCTTCTCGCTCAATGATCTCGACCCTTGCTTCCACGCTCAGTGCTGCGAACACCGGAAGCTCAAACACGTTGCCGAAGTCGTCGCGCGCCACTGGCCGAACACCCTCCGCTTCCTGCTCTATTCGACTCGCAATCTCGCGCGCGCTATCGGCCATCGCTGCAAGAGACCGATCAACCGAAGGATTAAGTTTCCTCAGAAGCGGCATCACATCCTGCCTAACCCGATTGCGCGTGAAAGCCCTGTCAAGGTTCGAGTCGTCTTCTAGAGGTTCGAGTCCCACAGCCTGGCAGACCTTGAGAGCTTCACGGTGACGGACCGTAAGCATGGGCCTCACGAGGCGCATAGTCCGTGAGCCCGGCACATATCCTTTGGGCCGGATTCCCCGGAGTCCGCGGACTCCAGTCCCTCGTAACAACCTGAGGATCACAGTTTCCGCTTGGTCATCGAGCGTGTGGCCGGTAGCCACGGCTGCTGCTTTTTCGCGACTGGCTGAGAATGAAAGAAACCCGTATCGCATGCTTCGAGCGGCCTCCTCCAATCCAAGATTCCTCTCGACTGCATGCTGCCGAACGTTACCTTCGCCGGTGACGCAGCGAACGCCCAGCCGCTCGCAGATACTTCTGACCGTAGAGCAATCCCTCCCGCTCGTTGGTCGCAGCTTGTGATCGAAGTGTCCGGCAACAAGCTCGAACCCGATGCGCCCCGACAGGTCGCGCAGGATCAAGAGCAGGGCCAGCGAATCCGCCCCACCAGATGTGGCGACGAGCAGACTCTCACCGCGGAGAGGCAGAAGCTCCTCGCTTTCAGAATACCTGAGCACTCGATTAACGATTGATCTGGGTAGCAGAGCTACCTCGGGAAGAGTCTCTCCCACCATTCGCCGCCAACGGTTTCCTTCGGCCCCAGTGTCGGACTCGTAACAATCACCGGAATTTCTCCGAGACGAATGTATCCAAGACGACGCCTGGCTTCTTGTTCGACGTAGCTATCCGAAGAGATATAGTCCAGCACTGCTTCGAGATACAACTTGTCGTTTCCTAACTCCTCAGCCTGGTGCAGCGCGGTTGTTTCTTGCTGTGAGAATCGATGAGACCGAAGCACTCCTGACCCGGCGGTGTAGATGAAATAGCAGGAAAGCACAGCGCAGGCCACAAAGAATAGCCGTGCAGTGTTCATTCAGGTGCCGTCAAGACTCCCACCAACTTCGAAGCTACCCGTACGAAGATCAAGAATCAAGGTTGGCTAGGTGACAACAATCGTTGAACGTACGAACAAACGTTCTGCCTTGGTCCCTCGCGAGAACTGATACGGATGCCAAATCCACCGAAAATCGACGGAACTGGGATGGCGGAATTCCGATGAGGTCACAAAGGATCATTCGAAGCACAAAATTGTGAGAGACGATGGCAAGATTCTGCACTTCCATCCCTTCCGCTTCAGCCAGGATGGCCGCGGCTCGTTCTCTTACGTCCAGAAGTGACTCGCCGCCCGGGAAATTCGGCTTAAATCCGTCTGCACCGATCCAACTTGATATGAAGTCCGGGTACTTTTCCCGGACAAGGGTTAGTGGTAGCCCCTCAGTCTCGCCAACGTCGAGCTCAATTAGGCCTTCGTACTCTTGGAGCTCGATTCCAGAGCACGAAGCGATCGCTCTTGCCGTCTCCTTTGCGCGGCTCAGGGGGCTTGTTATCGCAAGCTCGATACCACTTTTCGCCAGCCTTCGGCCAGTTGCATCCGCTTGGCGCTCCCCCAGTTCAGTTAGCGGGACGTCCGTCCTCCCGAATCCGACGCCGTCGCGGTTGTGAGCGGTTTCGCCATGCCGGACGAGAAATAGATTCATGATGCGCCCTCAGTAGCTTCGGAATGACAAACAATGAGGCATCTTTGGGCTAGCCTCAAAGGTAGCGTCCCGTGCGCCGCCAGGCATCCCGTGCGGGCGAAGGCTCGTCGAGCACGATTCCGGTCCGCACGTACTGGACCTCAGGCGGCGACTCTGGAAACAGTGCTGCAATTACCTCACCCGGTCGTCCCGTGACTTCGGGGTCTGATCTCAACTTCATCAAGATCTCCACCGGTTCGACCTGCGACCGTACGGACATCGAAGTGACAACGGCTCGGAGGTCATAGCTCCTCGTCTTACCATTTCTATTCTCCTCCCAGACAAGGCGGGGTACCCCCAGGAAGTTAGAGACTCTGGTGCAGGTCAGTTCCGAGTCAGCATTCTGCAGCTCGGCACGGTAAAGGGCCCAGCGCATACTGGCCTGAGGTGAGGGTGCGGTAACAGGAACCTCAGCCGCACGAAAGACGCGAAGATCCTCTGTCGATTCCGTCCGCAGCAGATCGACAAACGACTTCGTGGGCATCCGCTCGTCCAGCGATACGTCCATGACTTCGGCCTCTGCTGTGAAACCTAGCGGCAACGGGGCGGCGAATGCGATCCGGGGGTGAGGTGTGAATCCCTCCGAGTAGGAAAGAGGAAGCCCTGCTCGCCTGATTGCTCTCTCCCACGCTCGAAGGACATCGAGATGCGACGTGAAGCGTACCCGCTCGCCTTTGCGGTACCAGCCTCTAATTTTTTGGACACTCACAGTTTGATCGTAACAGCGGCTACGACGGTATCTCGCCGACAATCGTCGAATCGGCGAGCCGCTCGGCCGCCGTATGCGGGTCGAGCGAACGCTGGGCGACAGCTTCGACCAAGGCGTCCAGTTCACCTTGAGACGTCGACTCCATCGCTCGGTCGAAGAGAATTGAGCGGGCCACGGAGAGTATCTGGTGACGCGCGTCCAGCGTACGCTGCCGTACGATTTCTCCAGATTCCTTGAGCCAGGAGCGATGTTCGGCCACGGCATCAGCAAGTCTCCCTAGGCCTTCACCTTTAGTGGCCGTTGTCTTGAGCACTTGTGGGCGGCGCGATGCCGGGGGAGCGAGCGTGAGGAGTGCGTTCAGCTGGCTTACAAGCACATCGGCTCCCGGGTGGTCAGCTTTGTTTACGACGAGGACGTCGGCAATTTCGAGGATTCCGGCTTTCAGAGCCTGGATGTCGTCGCCCGTTCCCGGATTGTTAACGAGTACTGTCGTCAGTGCCGTTCCCGCTATTTCAACCTCATCCTGACCTGCTCCGACCGTTTCGATAAGGATGACCTCGAAGCCGAACGCGTCCAGCACTGCGACGAAGTCGTTTATCGCCGGGGCAAGACCTCCCAGAGCCCCGCGGCTGGCCATACTGCGGACAAACACCCCGGGATCGAGAACGAGGTCCTGCATTCGAATCCGGTCGCCGAGGATTGCCCCATGCGTGAACGGACTCGAAGGGTCCACCGCCACTATTCCAACCGTCTGGTCTCGCCGTCGGTATTCTGACGCTAGCGCCGCGGTCAAGGTGCTCTTGCCGGACCCGGCTCCTCCGGTAATTCCCACTGTCTGAGCTTTGCCCGAGTGGGGGTAAAGGGCCCTGAGGTACTCGCGCCCCTCATTGGTTCGGTTCTCCACCCTCGTTAGCACGCGTGCAAGAGCGCGTCGTTCGCCTGCAAGGAATCGCTGGACGAGATCTTCCACTACGCCTTCACATGGTCTTGGACGAACTTGACGATATCCTGCGTGTTCGTGCCCGGCCTAAATATTGCCTGGAAACCCAGCTTGGTCAGCG
>DASCML010000083.1:0-4196 GCA_036010925.1 Dehalococcoidia bacterium
TGGAAATTCGCCCGTCCACGTCGCCACACCAGCGTTCACATAGCCTGTCGAGGCCATGCGGCAGCCAGTAGAGGTACCAGTTAAAGGGAGGGCCAACGTTGGCCTCCATCTCCCCCAGCCCGATCTCGGAAGTTGGTCCCTCACCGGCCCGGGCAGCAGTCTCAAGAATCTCCTGAACGCTGGCGAATTCGAGGTCAAAGTCTTCCCAGACGCCGTTGGAGTGGTCAACCCACTTCTGCAGGTGCTCGTAGAGTCGGTGCGTGCTTCCCAGAAGCGAACGTTCGGGGTGCGTGAACTCAATCCGTGCCAGCGTGGCGAAGAACTCCATCCAGTTGAATGGCATGCTCTTAATCTCTTCCCGGTCTTCCTCCGGGAAGTTGGCCAGCGCTATTTCGTCTCTCGCGAAGGGAGGGATGAACCGGCGTATCCACTCCTTCTCGAAGTGAGTGTTGTAATAGGTGCGGGCGCCGTAGCGGCGAAACAGAGGCATGTCCCAGAAGTTTTCAGTCTTGTACCCGGCGAACTCCTTCATTCCCATGAAATCGAGGGCTAGGAACTTCGTCCGAATACGATGGGACATGTTGTAGGTCATCGGGCTTGTGTGGCCGGTCTGGAACTCGTCGGAATATCCGCGGGACCAGGTCCAGCGCTCGTCGGTGAGCTGCTCGAGCGCTCTTGGAGACTGCCAGGCCTCCATCCCCTCTGGGAAATCAAGATCGGCTGCAGTTACTTCGCGGGACTGCAGAATCGCAAACCGGCCGTTTGCCCAACCCCACTCAATGTCCTGGGGAAAGCCATAATGTTTTTCGATCTTCAGACCGATTTCCGATAATTCTCTTAGCTGGGCGTCGGTGAGAGTTTCTATTGATCGCTTTTCCGGCGGAACCTCCAAATCGGTGCTTCCCTGGCCATCAGCGCCTCTCGCCGTCATCACGAGCTTCTCGTGAATCTCGCGGTCGGTGACCTGCAGCGATTTCTTATCGATCAGATAGCGATCCGGGTTAACCCTTCCAGAAACGATTGCCTCGCCGAGGCCCCAGCTCACATTCAGAAACAACTCGTCAGGGTTCGAGCTAACGGGATTCGCAGTGAACAGAACGCCGGACACCTCTGAGGGAAACATCTCCTGTACCACAACGGCCAGGAACACATCCCGGTGATTGAATCCCTGCTTATGTCGGTAGGCGATGGCACGATCGGTCCAGAGTGAGGCCCAGCACTGCTTTACATGGTCGAGAACGCTGTCCGGCCCTTTGATGTTGAGGTAGGTATCCTGCTGGCCCGCGAACGACATCCCGGGCAGATCCTCGGCGGTCGCAGACGACCTCACCGACACAAGTACATCTTCGTCGAGTTGTGATTCGAGCTGGCCGTACGCGGCCCTGATTGCAGCATTGATTTCCGCCGGCACGTCGGCCTCAGTGATCATCTGCCGGATTCGCAACGCCCTGCGTTCGATCTCCGCGGTGTCGTCGTAATCAAGGCCCTCCAACGCGCGAAGGATGGGCGAGAGAAGCGAGTTCTCCTCGATCAGCTGCCTGTAGGCAAGAGTATTGACGAAGAATGCCTGGGGAACCGGGAGATCGGCCCCGGCCAACTCGCCAAGATTCGCGCCCTTTCCTCCGACGAGAGGGATGTCTTGGGAATCGACCTCATCCAGAAAGCATGTGTATTTGGTCACGGGAACGGCACTCCCTCCTATGGGGTCACCTAGGGTGATTTCCTCGAAGAGACCGACCCGTTGCCGACTCCAGGACACCCGGACCCTGGGAAAGCCGAACCGTAGCTGATTGAGGATAAAGACGTCCAGCCCCGGCGCGCAGACATCCCTCGGCTAGGCGACCCAGCGTCAAAGAACCGGCAACGCTAGGATTGAATGAAATCTTGACACGCTGTGCCGATCTCGTGGAAGGTCGCGGGGCTAGGCTCGGCTGGGCCTAGCTTTGTACTTGTTGGACCAGCAGCTGGGCGGGCGTTCTCAGCAGATTAGGGGGCCAAGTGTCAACCTATATCATCCGGCGGCTGCTGCTAGTCCCCGTGACCCTCTTTATCCTCTCGTTTGGTACAGCAATGATCATGCGTCTCACGCCCGGAGACGTGGTCGACTACAGGTTGCAGAACAGCTACACGCCAGAGCGCGCCGAGGCGATGCGCGAGCAACTTGGCTTGAACAAGCCTGCCCTCGAAGCGTACGGCGATTGGATGTGGAACGCGTTCCAGGGAGACTTCGGCGACTCCTTCGTGACTGCGTCGCCCATCGCAGAGCAAATCAAACGACGATTTCCGGTCACATTCGAGCTTGTCCTGCTGACGGTGCTCGTGCAGGCGGTTGTTGCCATACCGTTGGGCGCGATCGCGGCTGTTCGCCAGAACGGCCTCACTGATCACTCGATAAGGATCGCCAGCGTCCTGATTCTTGCTGTCCCAAGTTTTGTGATCGCGGTCTTCGTCCTGAAGTTTCCCGCGATCTGGTGGGGATGGTTCCCACCGTTTGGTTACGTCTCGTTTCAGGATGACCCCTTACGCAACCTCCAAGTTTATTCCCTGCCGGTTATCGTCGGATCCTTGGGCCTGATGGCCACTCTGATCCGATTGACCCGCACTGAGATGCTCGAGGTACTGCGTCAGGACTACGTTCGAACCGCACGAGCCAAGGGGCTCGGGGGAGCTACCGTTATCCGAACCCACGCCCTGAAGAACGCCCTGATCCCGGTTGTGACCGTTCTCGGTCTGTCATTCGGAGGAGCCTTGGGTGGAGTCGTGATCATCGAGACGATATTTAACCTGCCCGGGCTCGGAACATACGCGTTGACGGCGGTTCGCCAAGAGGACTATCTCGTCGTTCAGACGTTCGTCGTATTCTCCGGCTTCATGTTCGTGGTGGTGAATCTCGTTGTTGATCTGCTCTATGCGTATTTGAACCCAAGGATCCAGTTCGAATGACTTCCGTCGTAGATGTACTGGATACCAGCGTGGCACCAGAGCGCCCCGGCATCTGGATTCGGCTCGGGCGGGTAGCAAAAGCTCAACCAGTCGGCGTTCTTGGCTTCGTTCTTGCAATGTTTCTCCTTTTCATCGTCGTGTTTGGCCCCTACCTGACAACACACGACCCCGATGCGTTGAGTGCCGATGTGCTCCAAGGCCCTACGAGCGATCACTGGTTCGGGACGGATCAGCGGGGGAGAGACTACTTCTCCAGGACGATGGTTGGAGGACGCATCACTGTATCGATTGCGGCGTTCTCCCTGGCGCTGGGCACTATAGCGGGAACCGTCCTGGGACTGATTTCGGCCTACTGGCGCTTTGTCGACCTCATCCTCCAGCGCTTCGTCGATGCCCTGATGGCGCTCCCTGGACTGTTCCTGATTCTCCTCTTCCTGACCGTTTGGGGCGGCGACGTGGAGGTTCTGATCTCAGTGGTTGCGATATCCGTTACACCCCCTCTCATCCGGGTCGTTCGGGCGACCGCGCTTTCAACGCTAACCAACCCGTACGTTGAGGCGGCGGAGGTTGTGGGGGCTTCTTCCTGGCGGATCCTGATGCGCCACGTGTTACCGAACATCGCGCCGACGATCGGCGTCATCTTCGCCGTAGGCGTAGGAAACCTGATGCTCATCACGGGTGCCCTCGGTTTCCTCGGGCTTGGCGTTCAGCCACCCCAGTCAGAATGGGGACGCATGATAGCTGATAGCCGGGCATATATTTCCGCCGCTCAGCACCTGTTCATCTTCCCGGCGATCGGACTCGCACTGGCTGTCCTGGGTGTCAACCTCCTCGGTGATGCTCTCCGTGACCTCTGGGATCCGCGCATGCGAGGGGCCTGATTCAAGCAGGGCCTTCAACCGGGTCTTCCTCTGAAGGAATAGTGAACTTCCCCCAGAAAGCAACCGCACCACGGTCCGCCGCTTGCTGACGATCGAGTCTCGCCTGCCACCCACTGGGCAAGACTGTTGATCCGGCTGGAGGAGGGTCTTTTGCCTAGATTTCAGACTGCGACAGGCCGCCCCCTTATCGGGGGCGGCCTGTCGTCGATAGCGTTCCTGTCGCCTGTTGAGCTAGGCGTCGAGCCAGATCTGGGAAAGATTGTGTACGAGCCCGAACGGAATTCGCTCCGGGTGTCCCTTCACATAGCTCCGGAACAGCGGATAGAACACCAGCGAAGCGGTGAATACCTGTGGTGAATGCTCAATCAAGAG
>DASCML010000084.1:0-6004 GCA_036010925.1 Dehalococcoidia bacterium
TCTTCGTTTGGGGCAACCGAAAACAGCCAGCGCAAGATGGACCGGCCCAGTACGGTCACGGGTGGGTCCCGCGAGTCTGGTTGCTGATCACCGGCGGGCTGGCGGCGTTCGTCATGGTTTGGCCGGGCCTTACTGGCCTGGCTGCGCTTCAGTCCGAGTACACGGCAGCCGGTTGGGGGTCCCCTGAAGCTCGGCTGACTGTCGACGTGGAGGCTCAGCAGTGGGCCTTCACCTACAGATTTTTTGAAGGGATATGCCCCGAGTCACTCCAGGAGGAGATTCTCGAGGAGGCTCCCGGACTTATCTCAGAACCTGTCGAGCGAAGTGGCTGCTCAATGGTGGCCGTGGTGTTTCCCTCCACCACCGAAGGTAATTTCAACCTAATCAAGGTCCCCGCAGGTGAGGAAGTGAAGTTCGAAATCCAATCACTCGACGTCCTCCACTCATTCTGGATACCTGCTTTTCGAACGAAGATCGATGCCATTCCAGGGAGAATCACCTATATGACGATTGAGCCGACGATCTTCGGGAGCTACACGAACGACGCCGCATACAGAGTTCAATGTGCCGAGTTGTGTGGGGCAGACCATACGATCATGCGGAGCAACATCGAGGTGGTCGATCGCGATGCGTTCGATGAGTGGATCAGGTCGGTCCAGAAGGACGGGCAGTAGAGCATGCATGCACTTGGTTCCATCGTCGGCGGTTCGGCCATGGGGTTCACCGGGTTCTACATCGGCATTGCCGTAACGGCCCTGATTCGGGGCGCGTTCGGGTACGACCCGTGGGAGCTCGAGCTCAGTATCACTGTTGGATACGTGTTTGGCATTTTGGGCTGGCTTTCAGGGGTTGGGCTCTGGAGCATTTGGGGCCGGGAATGGTTCGGGCTGAGCACGGCCCGGAAAACCGCGCCTGGTTGGCAGCGTTACTTCGTATTCAACACCGATCACAAGGTCATCGGGGTCCAGTACCTCGTGACGTTCGTGGTTGTCTTCCTCCTCGCGGGGGCTCTCGGGCTTCTAATGAGGATCGAGCTGGCTCAAGCGGGCGAACAATTGCTCAGCCGCGAGCAGTACAACGGGCTCATGGGACTCCACGGGATTCTCATGATCGCGGTGGCTGTGGCGGCTGTGATTGGCGGTATTGGCAACTACGCCGTGCCTCTCATGATAGGCGCGGACGACATGGCTTTCCCGCGCGTCAATGCTTTGAGCTACTGGATCACACCTCCGGTTGCCCTTTTGCTGCTTCTCACGCCCTTCTTTGGTGGCATCGAGGTGGGCTGGACGTCTTACCCGCCGCTCGCCAACTTTACGAACAGTTCCGAGATCTTATTCAACCTGGCGATCTTCACCTTTGGGTTGAGCTCGATCCTCGGCGGGCTGAACTTCATCACGACAATCTTCTTCATGCGTGCCCCGGGCATGACCTGGGGACGGCTACCGATCTTCGTCTGGGCAATCTTCGCAACCTCCTGGTTCGCGCTGTTATTCACGCAGGGCTTCGCAGCCGCGATGATGATGGTTCTTCTTGACCGGGTCGCGGGTATGGGATTCTTCCGGGCCGATGCAGGTGGCGACCCTCTGCTCTACCAGCATGTTTTCTGGTTCTATTCCCACCCCGCGGTGTATGTGATGATTCTCCCCGGCTTCGGGATCGCGTTGGAGCTGATCACCCATTTCTCCCGCAAGCCCTTATTCGCGTACCGGTACGCAGTCGCCGCATTTCTCGGGATTCTCGGCCTCGGAGGCGTGGTCTGGGCCCACCACATGTTTACGGCAGGTATGCCCAACTACCTCCATCCCCCGTTCCTCGTGATGACCGAGGCGATTTCGATACCAACCGGCCTCATTTTCTTGGCTGCGTTGGGGACGATCTGGATGGGCCGTATCTGGCTTACGACCCCCATGCTGTTCGGTCTCGCTGTCATCTTCAATTTTGCTCTCGGTGGAATCACAGGCATATTCCTTGCCGATGTTCCGACCGATATCCACCTCCACGATACCTATTTCGTGGTCGCGCACTTCCACTACACGATCGTCGGTGGTGAGATCTTCGCCCTGTTCGCAGCCATCTATTACTACTTCCCGAAGATCACAGGACGCCAGTACAACGAGTTTCTTGGCAAACTCCACTTCTGGTGGATGTTCATCGGGTTCAATGTTGTGTTCTTCACAATGTTCTTCCCCGGAATCCAGGGGATGAACCGCCGCGTCGCCGATTTCCCGGAGGCCTACGAATCTATCAATCTGGTGATCAGCATCATCTCGTTCTTGCTCGGCGCGAGCTTCCTGGTCTTCATAGGTAACATGCTTTACTCGTGGATCTGCGGGCCGAAAGCGGGGGCGAATCCGTGGCGGGCTCGCACGTTAGAATGGCAGACCTCGTCTCCTCCGCCGCATGAGAACTTCGATACGCCACCCGTGATCGAAGGACATCCGTATGACTACGGGGTTCCCGGCTCGATTCATGCCGTATTTCCGACCGCGTCCGGAGGCGGCGGAGGCGGTGGATGATCCTCAAGTGCTCATCCCCGCTCTTGGATAGGTAAGGAGTTCAAATGGAGATCTTCCGTACTGGTTTATGGGTCGCTCTAATCCTTGGCGTCATGACCGTAGCCGAGTACTTCGCTGCCGCCAGCATTGAAGACGGGACTGTTCGGTTCCTGGTTTTGGCCGTTGGGACCGTCGCCGAGGCCGCTTTGATCGCCTGGTACTACATGCACTTTTACCGCCTCTGGCGGGTTGAGGAGGTCCACTAGTGGCGGTCGCGCCCGCGGGTGCCACCACGCCGGCCGCGCATGGCCACGACCAGGTCAAGATCAAGCGTGCCGGGCTCTGGCTGTTCTTCTGCTCTGAGGCGGTCCTCTTTGGCCTTCTAGGTACGAGTCGATACTTCCTGGAAGGGATCGAAGCTGACGAGCTCAATCAGCTCCTCGGACTTGGGATTACGACAGTCCTCGTCACAAGCTCGGTTACGGCGTTCATCGCTGAGACGGCCCTTGAGCACAACAGGAGGGGCATCTTCCTCGCCGGTATCAGTGCCACGATTCTACTTGGCCTGATCTTTGCCGGGGGCGTTGTCTACGAATGGTCGATCGCGCATTTCGCCAAAGAAGAGATCTTCGGAACCCTCTTCTTCGCGATGACCGGTCTTCACGCGTCCCACGTGATCAGCGGGCTGTTGTTACTTTCGTTTGTGCTGGTCAAGGGCGCTCGGGGCGGATATGACGGTTCAAATATGTGGCCGGTGGCAGCGGTGATCATGTGGTGGCACTTTGTAGACATTGTGTGGGTGTTCTACTACCCCACGCTATACTTGGTACAAGGAGTCGATTAACGAGTCTGCTGCTGTCTTTGTGGCTTAAGTGGACTGCGGTTGGGCTGGTTGTCGGGGCGATCTTCTCGGTAGTCTGGTGGGCACTTATAGACCCCATTACCGACGACGGCGTTCTGACGGAACTGGAGATTCCTGCCGGTACTGCAGCTGCTATCGCCGCGGGGGAATCTGCCACCTTCGTTCCCAACAACCTCGTTCTCGCGTCAAATCGAAAACTCACCGTTCGCAACCTCGACTCTGTCGACCATCAGGTTGGCGAATTCACCGTATCGGCGGGCGGAGTCGCGGTGATCAGCACTAAGCCTGACGCTAACCAGCTCTCTTGCACATTCCACCCGTCCGGATCCCTTGGCGTCGGTATCACCGAGCGCCCAAACCTTGCTCTCATGGTGCTGCCGACCGTCTTGATAGGCTTTCCGCTGGGGCTTGTCGGGTCTCTGGTATCGTTGATCGGCTCAAAGCTTGACACCGGGCAACAGGCTCCCCGTCGCGTAGAACGTCCTGCGAAAAACTCATAAGAAGTGTGCGGCGGCCCTCAAGGGCGGCCGCCGGCAATCGTGTCACTTGTACGTGCCGCCTGCCCAGACCGCGATCTGAATTGAGTTGGTTGCGCGAGGCCCTGCCTATCGCGACCCGGAGGCCGCTGTTCTGCTCCTGACTGCCAGGTCCGCCTTGCGGCCGTGGTTGACCCCGGGGGAGGAGTGGGAGGTGGCGCGGTCGGAGTCGAAACAGGTGTGCGACGCGTCTGCGTGTCACCTCGCCGTCCCTTTTCGATCCCTGGTCTCACTCCTAAGTTCGGCAGGGGTCTACGGAGACGGGGACCTAGCCCCTGAAGGAAGTGAGATTCAGGCCTCAGGATTCAGTGACTTGCCGCTTACAGCCCAGTGCCGTTCCCCCGTGCGGAGGGGGGGGGGAGGCCATCGACTTTTTCTCAGACAGGATGAACGGCACGTTCCTGAGGCCGAGCGCGTGGTTTGACTGCCGGGTGGCTTCAGATCGCGTCAAACGACCACGTGCTCCTTGTACTCACCGAGAATACGGCGCCACATGTTGCATATTTCGCCGCTGGTTGCACCGGCTGTGACCGCGTCAATGATCAGCGACATCGTGTTGGACTTGGGGTCCTTGGTGGCATTCTCAAGCCGATCCATTGCCTGTTGCCAGGCGTCGGCATCTCGTTCGGCCTTGTGACGGCGGAGGCGTTCGAGATGTCTCTTTTCGCCTTCTGGGTCCATCTTTAGAATCGGAATCTCCGGGGGTTCCTCTGAGGTGTACTCGTTCACACTCACAATGATCCGGTCCCGCGTGTCGACCTCTTGCTGGAATCGTGCTGACGCATCCGCGATCTCTTTCTGGAAGAATCCGGTCTCGATGGCCGGGACAACGCCGCCGAGAGCTTCGATCTTGTCGAAGTAATCGAGGCATTCTTTTTCGATGTCTGCGGTGAGGCGCTCCATAAACCAGGACCCGCCCAGGGGATCGATGGTGTTGATGACACCACTTTCGTGGAGGATCACCTGCTGCGTGCGCACCGCCAGCCGCGCCGCTTTGTCGCTCGGCAAAGCCAGCGCTTCATCCATCGAATCAGTGTGAAGAGACTGAGTACCGCCCAGAACTGCCGCCAACGCCTGGACCGCGACTCTGACCAGGTTCACTTCCGGCTGTTTTTCGGTAAGTGAGACTCCGGCTGTTTGAGTGTGGAAGCGCATCAGCCAAGACCGTGGTTTCTTGGCGCCAAACTTCTCCTTCATCTGGCGGGCCCAGATTCGGCGAGCAGCTCTGAACTTCGCGATCTCCTCGAAGAAGTCGTTGTGACTGTTGAAGAAGAAGCTGATCCGGGGCGCAAACGAATCGATGTCCAGGCCCCTGTCCAGGGCCCACCGCACATACTCGAGTCCGTCACCTAGGGTGAAGGCCAGCTCCTGGGCCGCCGTCGCTCCAGCTTCACGGATGTGATAGCCACTCACGCTGATGGCGTTCCACAAGGGCATTTCTTCGGCCGCGAACTGGACTGTGTCGGTCACCAGGCGCATGGATTCCGCCGGCGGGTAGATGTACTCGTTCTGGGCGATGTACTCCTTAAGAATGTCGTTCTGAAGAGTTCCGGCCAGCTTAGCCCTTGGGATTCCTCGCTTCTCCGCTGCAGCGATGAATAGGGCCCAGATAACGGGCGCCGGGCTGTTGATGGTCATCGACGTGGAAATCTGATCGAGGGGAAGGTCGGCGAAGAGGATGGACATGTCCTCCAGGGAGTCCACGGCCACGCCACAGGAGCCGAATTCACCTTGGGCCCAGGGCTCATCGTGGTCATATCCCATGAGCGTCGGCATGTCGAAGGCGACTGAGAGTCCGTTGTTTCCGGTCGCCAGCAGGTCCTTGTATCGCTGATTGGTCTCCTCGACGGAACCGAAGCCGCTGAACATGCGAATCGTCCACGGTTTGCCTCGGTAGCCTGTCCTGTGAACACCGCGCGTGAAGGGGTACTCGCCCGGCATGTTGATGTCCCGCTCGTATTCGAGGTCATCTACATCCGTCGGGTCATAAAGCCTGTCGATGGGGCGCCCCGACACGGTCATAAACGGCCCAGCGAGTTCCCGACCCTCTTGGATAACCGATTCATCGTATTCGGTGCGGATTTCCTTCGCGCGAGACTTGTCCACGTACA
>DASCML010000085.1:0-6560 GCA_036010925.1 Dehalococcoidia bacterium
TGATGAGTTGCCGGAATTCTTCTATTCCGAGTCACTTCCTCCCACAGACTGGAAGGCGCGGATACGCGCCGCTGACGTCTACGGCATGTATGACGGCCTTCAAGTGTGATAGAAGGTCCCGATCGGGAGCATGGACTGCCCCTGAGCCGAGCTGGCACTGGGCCGCCTAGTACCTTGCTCGTGAACGTAAGCTTCTTGTTCGATTAGCCGGCCTCTGTGGGTCGGTTAGCTCCTCCAATCACATCTTTATCCGCAATCCTCCTCTCGTCTGTGTTGGCGAGGATTGAGCTGGCTACGCACTCGTTCGTGGCAATGCACCAGGGCAGGGTGGCGAAGGTGGCGGGACTTGTTGTTGGAGTAAGCAATAGGTGGGCTCGCACTTCTTGCCTACGCGCCATTTCTCCTGGCCATCTTTGGGTCTCGAATTCTTAGGTGGGACTAGCCGTCTTTGTGCGGACCCCAGTTCCAATTCGCTAAGCTGCTCTAATCACGCCGTCTGTCGACGGGCCGAGGAGCAGGTAATGCCGGGACCGATGACCGCCGAAGAGATTCACGAGTTCCTGGACAGCCGTCCGGGCTGGATAACTCTCACCACGCAGGGGCCAGATGGCTATCCGCACAGCATTCCGATCGGTTACTTCCGGCTCGATCACGAAGTGCTCATGGGCTGCCGGACGCCCACTCAAAAGACGAAGAACATTGAACGGAATCCGAAGGTAAGCCTCTCGCTCGACAGCGGGTCGACGATGAGCGACATCAAGGGCGTGCTGATCCAGGGCGATGCGACTGTCATCACCGACCCGGGTCGGCTCCTTGAGATCCAGCGCGAGGCCGGGCGGCGTCGTGGCATGGCGGAGGCCGACCTTCCCAAGGAGGTTAATCCCGGGTCTGCGTACATAGCCGTGAAGACGGTGAAGGTCATCTCTTGGGATTACGGGAAGTCTGACTAGAAACGGTCAGCGTCTAGAAACACCCCTGAGGGATTCTGGGTCCCCACCCTATGATCGCAGCGGTCGGGGCGCCAGACCGAGGGCGGCGGCAGCAGCGATGAACACTACGCAGGACCCGACAAGCATCAGGTCGTAGGACCCGACCCACTCAAACCACAGCCCGGTTACCAGAGGGCCCGCCGCATTGAGGGTGAGCTGAAACGGTTGGTGGGAACCGCGGATGACGCCGAGTGAAAGGCGTCCAAAGTACTCGGCATAGATAGCCTGGTTCATCGTGACGGTGGCTCCAAAGAAGATGCCGTAGACCACCGCGTAAAAAAGCGCGGTGATGGTTGAGTTGACCAGGAGCAGCAGCAGCACCCCGCCCGCCATGCCAACGAACCCTCCAACCATGGTCCAACGGGTCGTCAGGCGCGTTGCTATGGCGCCGCCGCCCAGGCCGCCAACCGCCCCGGTCAGGGAGAAGACCGTGATGGTGAGCGCAGCCGTGGTTCCGCTTAGCCCCTGGTCCTCCAGATACGGGATCTGGTGGAAATTGATGGCGCCGCCCGCAAACATCAAAAGGCCGGTCGACAGTCCGAGGAGCCAGTAGGAGCGAGTTCGTACCGCCTCGTCGAAGCGGAAGTCTTCGGTGAATTCATGTTGGATGGGCGTGGACTTGTCGTCATTGTCGCCGTCAGGCTCCAATCCGATGTCCTCGGGGCGCCGATGCATCAATAGTGCCGGCGGAACGATGGAGAAAGTGGCGATTACAACGGCCAGGGCAAGCCACCCAGCGCGCCAGCCGCCGGCTGCGCTGATCACGATGGCTGTGAAGACTGGCAGAGTCGCCATCGATATCCGAGGCCCGAGCGCAACCAGTGCCACCGCGAGCGGTCTTCGCCTGATGAACCAGTTTGAGACGGCTGTGAAGGCCGCCGGGTTAACGGCCCCCACCGCCAGTGCGCGGCCCGTGGCGTAGAGGATGATGAACTGCCAGAGTGTGTCGGTCGCGGCGAGAGCAACGAGCAGCAGAGTCATCAGAATCGTCGCGGGCGGGATAACCACGCGTCCACCGTGACGGTCCATCAGCCAGCCGAACACCGGCGAAACGAATGTACCAAGCAGACCGCCCGCGGTGACGGCAATGGCTACTTCCGCACGATTCCAGCCGAGGTCCGCTTCAAGAGGGCGAACGAAGACGCCCAAGATGGGGTTGAAGAAGACGACCGAACCGAAGGCCGTACCGAAACAGGCACCGAGGACGAGCCAGCCGCGGTACAGGCGTGGGCGGACCGGTGGTGTGCGTATCAGCATGAGCCGGCCTTCGTCGAAGTGGGCGGCGGCCGAGTAGCAGGTCCGCAGGGGCCCCCGCGCCTGTACCCCATCCGGTGCGAGCATCGGGCCGCGGTGCCCAATATGGCAAGTCTCCTGCCTGGCGAAGGCCAGCTGAACCGGCCGGGGCGGTATTTCACCACTCAAATCTAGTAGCAGGGAATGGGGTTGGAAGAGGCCCGGTTGGAGTGCTTCACGTCGCCTAGATCTAACGTCACAGGCGCCGGAGAGATTCGGAATTGCGAAGGTTTCTGACCAGTGCCATCCTTCGGGCATGCGAATTGGCCCCTTTGAGGTCGACGAGTCGGTCCGGGAGCTGCGGAATCCTCATGTGATCTCGACATTGCGGCCCTGGATAGATGCTGGCAGCGTCGGGAAGCTGGTGCTTACCCGTTTGCAGGAGCGCCTCGGGGCTCAGGACGTGGGTTCACTGGCAAGGCCAGGCCAGTTCTTTGATTTCACGAGGTATCGACCGATAGTGCGCGGTAGCGCTGACGACCGGTCGATCACCGTGCCGAACACGACGCTGAGCGCCGTCAGGCGAACCGAGGAGCCGGACCTCTTGTTCCTGGACATGTTGGAACCGCACTCGAACGCCGAAGACTACGTCGACTCGGTCTTGGAGCTCCTGTCCACCGTTGGCACGAAAGCGTTCTGGCGCATCGGAGCGTGGTGGGGGGCAGTGCCCCATACGCGCCCCCTTCGGGTCAGTCATGCAGTTGGCGGCAAAAGGGGCGACCCCAAGAGCGGTCGGCCGATTTCCCAGGGGGCGGGATACGAAGGCCCGACCTCGATAATGAGTGTCGTCAACGATGACCTCGAAAAACTGAGAATCTCGAATAACTCACTGATGCTGCAGCTTCCCCACTACGCTCAGCTGGAGGAGGACTATTCAGCTGCGGCCGCGGTCTTGGAGACCGTCAGCGACATCTACGGTCTGGCATCGGAACTAGAAGAGTCAATCATCGGTTTCCGAGCCCGGGGCGAGCCGCAGTACGCCCAGCTTAGCGACATGGTTGCTGGCGACCCGGATATGAGAGCGCTCGTCCAGCAGCTGGAGGCGGCCTACGATGCGGAGGTAGCCTCAGCCGAAGATGACACCCCTCCGCTCTCGCCGGAGATCGAGCGATTCCTCGGCGAGGTCACCGGGAAGATGGACTCCGGTGAGGGTGGGGACGGCTAAACGCCCAAATCAACTGTGTCTCCCTTGTCGCTTCAGCCCGGGCTTTCCGAACAACCTGCGGTTTCGCCGACTTCGCGTGGGGCCTACTGACTCAGTCACTTTCCAGCGGGGGCGCCAGCACCGTGTCGATCCCTGGGGACGAGTTGGCGAAGAAGACGCGGTCCATCATCTCGAGCATTCCCGCTGTGGCTATGAAGGGATCCATTTTCTTTCCGTTCACAAACTCAGGGATCATTGCCAACACCGTGTTCGGCCAGGCGACCTCGGTGTTGGCGTCATTGTCCGGGAAGGCGCTCACGTCTTGTCCACTGAGTGCCGCCATATAGGCGGCGTCTGGGTTGAGTCGAACGAAGCCGTGTCTTGCCACGAGCCAGGCTGACATATGGGACCGAGCGTGAGGATAATCGGGAAGACTCTGGACGTGATCTTTCGCCGACCCCAGGTGCATCACCATCAGTGAGGGGAAGTTCGTGGCTGCCTCGGCGATCCGCAGAGAGGCGTCCCGCGATTGCCAGAAGCTCTTCACCTCGCTGGTGGAGGCGAGCCACGGTGGCGTGGCGTTGGCTCCGAATATGGTCGCGTGATGTGCGTCGAGTGTCGCGGACAGTTCTTGGGAGACGTACAGTTTGGGAGAGCTGGGGTTGTCGCCGGGACCGAGTACCCGCCCGAAGTCCAGCTCGCTCGGGTCGTGTGAACCGTTATGGTTCGAGTCCAAGAAGAGGACGCCGACGAACATCGTCTGTTGCACGTTGGTCGTTCCGTCGGGATCGAACCTCAGCTCTCTCTCAAGCCGTGGCCAGGGGCAGCTAGTCACGCTGCAGCTGCCCGGCGTGTAGAAAGCGTTTCCGTTGAGCTCCACGGCGGCATATTGATCACCGATGGGGCTCTCCCAGGTGACCACCCATTTGACGTCGGGTAGCTCCTCGCCGTGCTCGGCCAAGGTCACGATGGCCAGATTGCCGCCGTTGGATCCTCCATACATCCCGATTTGGTCTGCGAGCGCGAAGGGGACCCGGTCTGTGAGCGAGTTTCCGTCGCTGTCCTCGAGTGTGCCCCCGGCATACCGGATGGCATCGCGGATGGCGGCAACGCAATTCGGTCCACGGTAGTCGTAGGAGCCGCCGCTCACCGCGCCGTCTGCGCTCTTTCCGCCAGGAAGGAGCACATCGACGAGAACATAGCCGTGCGCTTCGGTCTCTGCGTTTACCTCCTCCGGTCCGAGGCCGTTGTTGCCCCAGCCCCCGCGCACGTTGATGACGATTGGCGCTCCTTCGAGGAAGCGGCGATTCGCCGTCGCGGGATGGTAGACGCGCACTGTGACTCCGTCTGGTCCGGCGTTCTCTGATGGCACAGTCGTCGTGAAGTAGCCGGCGTCCATGCTCGGAAATGCGACCTCGCCGCCGATTCCACCCGTCGTAGCGCCCCCTGTGCCGTCGGTTCCATTGTCGCGGCTACCATCACTCCCACCAACGTCTCCACCTCCGCTGGGTTCGTCTGGAGCCGGCGCGGTAGTGGAACCACCGCAAGCGATGACCGAGAGCAGGAGAAAGGCAAAGAGGCCGTTTCTTGGCGACATGGTCAACAGGGTAGCAAGACCGATGCCGAGTTATTCATTAGTCCTAAGCTCTCGCAATTTCATGTTTCGAGCCTAGGGCCTCGTGTCATGGTGTTTTCTCGTAGTCGTGGTTCGCCACTTGTGGCCTTCCCTCCACGAGCACCACCGCCACGGTTTCCGTGACCTCCCGTGTTCCCCTCAACCGTTGGTCGTCGGCACTCCGTCAACCCGCCAGGGTGTCTTCCATCGGAAGGATGAGGGGCGGCTCGCGCAGGAAGCTGAGCTTCTCCATGCGGGCTAGCGCGGCGCTGACTGACGTCTCCGTCGTGGGCTTGACCGAGATGATAAACGCCAGGTTGTTGGGGTCCTGGTTCGGTTCCTCGAAGACCGCATCGATGTTGATCTTCTCCTCGGCAATGATGGTGGCCAGCCTAGCGATGATGCCGACTTCGTCCTTCACCAAGAAGCGCATGAAGTAAGGGGTCTCGCTCGCCTCGATACCCACCGCGGTGATCTCTTCCGGAGACCAGTAGCCGAATGCAGGAGCCCGCAATGAACCACCCTGGCGTAGGTCGCGCGCGGCGCTCATGACGTCACTGATGATCGCGACGCCGGTGGGTGTGCCTGCTCCGCGCCCGTAGTAGAGGGTGTCCTCTCCGTACTTGCCCTTAACCCAGACCGCGTTGTACGAGCCCAGTACCTTCGCGAGCATCGCCGTCTGGGGGACGAGCACGGGGCGCACATACAACGAAAGGGTGTCACCATTCCGGGCGCCTGCGGCGACCAGCCTGATCGTGTAGCCAAGCCGGTGGGCGTAAGCGAAGTCCGTGGGTGTAATCCTGGTGATTCCCTGGCAGAAGATGGATTCGGTGGCCACTCGTGCTCCGAAACAGAGGTTGGCGACGATGGAGAGCTTCGACCGCGCGTCGTAGCCTTCCACGTCGGCCTCGGGGTTGACCTCGGCGTAGCCAAGCCTCTGCGCTTCGGCGAGGATGTCCTCAAAGGCTGCCCCGCTCTCCTCGATCTCGGTGAGGATGAAGTTGCAGGTGCCGTTGAAGATGCCGTAGACGGCCTCGATGCGGTCGGCCGCAATCCCTTCGCGCAGCGCGTTCAGGACGGGGATAGCCCCGCCCGCGCTGGCCTCAAGGTGGAGAGATGTGTTGTTGTCGTGTGCCAGCCTTGCCAGCTCGGCGCCGCGTTTTCCAAGTAGCTCTTTGTTCGCCGAAACCACCGGCCGGCCGAGGCCGAGGGCCATCGCCTGCACTTCATATGCGACGGTGGTGCCGCCGACCACTTCGATGACGATGTCGACCTCCGGGTGCTCGACGGCTTCGCGCCAGTCTCGTGTCAGAAGTCGCTTGCCTGTGGGCGCATCCACCTCTTCACGGTTTTCGACCTCGAGGCTCGCCGCCGCTCGAAGATGCAGCTTAAAGCCCAGTTTGCGCTCAAGGTCAGCAGCGTTTTCGTCGAGTATGCGAATGGCCGATCCACCCACGGTCCCCATTCCCACGATTCCTACGTTCACGTCATTCATAGTTCGGTCCGGCTCCACGGATGG
>DASCML010000086.1:0-5656 GCA_036010925.1 Dehalococcoidia bacterium
CTCGAGCTCTTCAACCTCGACCGGCTCGATTCAGACCTGTTCGTTGGCCAGCCTGGTCCGGGAGGAGCGCGTCTGTTCGGCGGACTGGTCGCCGGCCAAGCGGTGATGGCGGCAGGGCTCACCGTCGGGAAGGGCGACCTTCACTCGCTTCATGGCTATTTCCTCAGGCCCGGCAACCACGAGGCCCCCATTCGGTACGTGGTGCATCGGATCAGGGACGGACGGAGTTTCACATCCCGGGACATTGTCGCTTACCAGTCCGGCGAGGCGATTTTCAGCATCTCGTCCAGCTTTACCCTGCCCGACGAGGGATTCGAGCACCAGGAGCCAATTCCCCAGGCACCAGAGCCGGAGGAAATGGCGGAGTGGGACCCGGTGCTAGGCGTCGATCCTGATACTGCCGAAGAATGGGTGCGGCGCAACCCAATCGAGGTTCGCCACGTCTACCCGCCCAAGTCCATGTATGAGCGAGCCCAGCGGGCCGGGTCGGCGCCCCCAGAAGAAACGGGAGATCTCCCGAAGAAGCTCGTCTGGATCCGGCCGCGTGGCGAGATGCCCGACGACAACCTGCTGCACACTGCGCTGCTGGTCTACGCATCCGACCGCGGATTGCTGGGCACAGTGGCCTAGCGCCCCGGCAGCCGACGAGACCGCCAGATGTCTGCGAGCCTCGATCACGCGATGTGGTTCCACCGCCCACCGCGGTTCGACGACTGGCTCCTCTATGCCAGCGAAAGCCCGGTCGGCCACTCGGCCCGGGTACTGATTCACGGATCGCTTCATCGTCGCGACGGGGCCCGGGTCGCCAGCGTCACACAGGAGGGACTCGTTCGTATCAGCCGTGAAAAGAGGCGGGGTCGTTAGTAGATTTCATTCCGGAGGCGCAACGCCTGCTCGGCAGGCTTGTTTCGCGGTGGCCCTTCGAAAGTCGGGTCACTAAAGATACCCCTCCGGGCTCCCCCCTCCCCACGTCGGCGACGGCCGCGAAGAACGCCTCGTAGTAGAGAACCTCCTTCTGAAGGTCAGGCTTGAGGGTAGAGCAGACCTCGCGGTAGAACGCCGCCGCCACCACCACGACCCACCCGGCGCACACTCGCGCCAGATCGTTCATCACGTGATCGAGAACGGGACTCCAGCACCAAAAGCCATCCGGCACTCTGGAACACCGAGCCTGCTAAAGACGGCGCCCTTCGCCCGTAGCCGATAAGTCGTCTCGCCGGTGACCCGGACTTAGAGACGGACAGGCGCTACGTTCTTTACTTGGAGGCCACGACCGGAGGTTTCATGTCGACCGGCCAGCCTCCTCCAGCTGAAGAGATCCCACCACCCTACCTCGAAGAGGTCAGCCCCTCGATCTTCGCCTACGTTCAATTGGACGGGACGTGGTGCCTCAACAACCCAGCTTTCATAGTTGGCCCGTCCAGCGTCACGGCCGTGGATGCCTGCGCCACTGAGCGTCGCTCACGCGATTCTAGGGCCGCGATCGCCCGGACGACTCCGAACATCGTGAATACGTTGGTCAACACGCACTCTCACATGGACCACACGTTCGGCAATTTCGTGTTCAGTCCGGGAGCAACGATCGTCGGCCACGAACGCTGCCGGGCTGACATTGAAACGGAGCGCTTCACCTCGCTGGACCAGGCTCGCGGGTTCTTCCCGGATGTCGACTGGGGCGAGATCAAGATAACCGCGCCGTCGTTAACTTTCGACGATCGGATAACCCTGTTTGTGGGCGACCTCGAGGTCCAACTGATCTACGTGTCTCCCGCCCACACGATGACAGGCGTCGTCGCCTGGATTCCTGAACGCAGGGTTCTGATCGCGGGGGATGTCATCTTTAGCGGCGGTGCCCCATTTGCCCTCCAGGGCTCAATTGCGGGCTGGCTGGGCGCCCTCGACCGCCTGCGAGACCTTGGGCCGGAAAGCATTATCCCCGGGCACGGTCCAGTCTGCGGCCCGGAACTCTTCTCCGAGATGGAAGCCTACCTTCGGTTCGTGCAGGACACCGCGCGGGTTGGATTCGAGACTGGCGTGCGGCCACTCGAACTCGCTCTTGACACCGATCTCGGTGAGTTCGCCCGGCTGACCGACCCTGAACGAATTGTCGGCAACCTCTTCCGCGCCTACTCCGAACTCGAAGGCAAGGTGCCCGGTGCGCCAATCGACGCTATCGCAACACGTGACGGGATGATCGCCTTTAACGGCGGTCACCCACTTCGCTGCCTGGCTTAAGGACGGGGCAAGATGGCATGAACCGATCAATCGCGAAGAGCACCCAGAGTTCGAGACGATTTTCGCCGAGGTCGAGCGCTGGTTCGGCTTCGTCCCGGCGAGCATTCTTACCATGGTCCGCCGACCAGAACTCCTCCACGGTTTCCGCGTGCTCGACAACGCGATTCTCGGATGTGGGTCAGTCGACGCAGGAACCGAACAACTCGTCGCAACTGTGGCGAGCAACGCCGCAGGGTGCCGCTACTACCAGGCCCACACGACCAAACGAGCAGCACAGGTCGAGCGAGCCTATGGATTCGAAGACGATCCACTCTTCACAGAGAGCGAGCGGTCAGCCCTCAGGCTCGCCCGCGACGCTGCCCTGGTGCCGAACGCAACCACCCCGGACCATTTCAACTCGCTCAGGGAGCATTTCAGCGAGGAGCAGATCGTTGAGATCATGGGTGTCATCTCGCTCTTCGGGTTCCGCAATCGTTGGAACGACAATGCTGTGACCAATTTGGAAGAAGAGCCCGCCGACTTCGCCCGCGAACACCTCGCCCAATCCGGATGGGATCTCGGCAAGCACGGGGGCCGGTCATAGGCAGCGAAAGAGCGGGCGAAGAAAAAGTGTTGGCAATTTGTGCTCACTACCGGCTACGCCGATTGGGGGATAGCTAACCATGGCTGTTGATAAACGCCTCGAAATTTCAATCACCTACTGCGTACCATGAAACTACATCCCCCGCGCCGCGTGGACGGCGCAAGAGCTGCTCCATACGTTCGCCGAATACATTTCATCGCTGTCGCTCATCCCGGGCCAGGGGGGGCAGTTCGAGGTCGTCGCCAACGGCGACTTGGTGTTCTCCAAGGAGGTCCAGAGACGGTTCCCAGAGCTGACTGAGTTGCGGGAATCGATCGGCGCCAAGCTGGACTAGGAAGCACCGCTTCATGGCATAGCGCCAGACTGAACCTAGACCACGAACGCCCCCGAGCGACGCATGGAGACCGCCCGATGGCTACGCGAAGACAGTCAAACCGGAGCCCGCGACCGCTAAAGCCATTTGGGTATCATCGCCCCCGGCGAGCACAAGCCACGTGCGCCAAGGGGACGGATTATAAAGATCTCATGCGTATGGCCCTACGACTCTCCAGCTCTCTATCACGACGTATGGGTGACCCTGGCCCGGATCGCCGAACGGACCGACTTCGTCGGCATCAGCTCCGGCGTGCTTGTCCCGAGTCTTCGCCATCCGATGACCCAGGCCGCCGCTATCGCAACGCTCGCCGAACTGGCGCCGGGGAGGTTGGCTGTGGCCCTTGGAGCCGGCTTCACGGGCCGCCTTACACTGGGGCAGAAACCCTATTCCGGCGCACTTTTGAGCAGTCGGTTCGGCAGCTCCGAGCGCTGCTGGCCGGCGATGAAGTGGAAATCGACGGCTCGGCGGCGCGGATGCTCCATACGCCGGGCTTCGCATCATAACGACCCATCGATGTGCCGTTGCTCGTGAACACGGAGGGACCTCGCGGCAAAGCTTTTGCCCGGGAGATAGTCGACGGCATCACGGTAAGCGGTCGCTCAAGTCCCGAATTCGACTGGTGCACCATTCTCCGGTGGGGCAACCGTCCGCGAGCCGGGAGAGTCGCCACAGTCGGACCGGGCCGCGGAGGCCACCGCGGCCGCTCTCGCGGTCCGTTACCACGTCCTCGAGACGGCCGGCCCACAGGCCCTCAACTGCGTGGCGAATGGGAGGGCCTAGCTGGAGTCGGTCGCTCGCGTGCCCCTTGAGAAGCGACATCTCGCAGTTCATGAAGGACACCTTGTCGAGGAAGGCCCCATCGACAGGGAAGTGATAGAGCCCTCCTAGGAGCGACCCTGCCGACCTGACCGGGTCGCCGGAAGAGGTCCGGGCAAGAATAGCCGCACTCGATGAGCAGAGGGCCACGGAGATCATGTGGCAGCCGATGGGTCCCGACATTCGTCGCAAGATCCGGGCATTCACGGCAACCGCTGTCGAATCGGCCCAGGGACGACCTTTCCTCAAGCTGGCGGTGGTGCGGACGTGTGCTACTATCCCGCCGATCTGGAGGCAGGGGTATGGCAAACGACACCGGGTCTAGGCCGGACCACATCAGGACAATGAATTCCATCTCGTTGGCCGAGACGGACGCCGGGAGGTACCTCTCCGCCTGGGCCGATGTCACGACCGATGAAGGACTGCGCGCATCGCTGCGCATCATCGCCGCGAGGGAGACGAGCCACGGGGATGTTCTGGAGCGCCGACTCAATGAGCTTGGATACGACCTTGAGCCGCGACCCAAGCCAGAATGGGAGGAGCGCTTCAAGAAGTACTCGTCGGCTGAGGTTTCCGACCTTGAGAAGGTCGGACCCGCAGGGAGCATCCCTGACGGTGACCTGTTCGGAGACCTTGAAAAAAACGTGAACGAAGGCGACTACGACCCCCTCTCCGAGCTCTTAATGCGTTGGTATATCGCCGAGGAGCGTGATTCTGCCGATATCGCCCGGGCGGCTTATGCCAGGGTGAGGGAGAAGGGCGCAGGATAGATCGCGGCTAGTGATCCTCTGGAGTCTCGACCCTGCGCACATTTACCGGGATGGCACTCATCACCGGGATCCCGGTGATGGGATCATAATCATGCTGAGTGTCTGAAAGCCTCCCTGTGTTCGAGCCTATCTCTCGCACCCGTGAATCCTCCGTCGGGGCATCACCCCAGGCATGCGCCATTGAGATAACACCACTTCGAACGTCATCCGCGGGTTGGATAACCCCGTAGATGGAGGCCCTCGCGGAGGTGATCTCAATTATGTCACCGCCCTCAAGCCCAAGGCCTCTGAGATCCAGTGGGTTCATGTAGGCCGGATTACCGGTGTTCTTGTACTTCCTCATCAGACCCGGAAGGTCCCGACCCGAAGAGTTGTACGACTCAAGCATTCGGCGGCTCACGAGGCGATGTGAGTAGTCGTCTCCGGCGCGGTACCCGCCCCCATCGAAGTACGGTTCGCCCCTCACCTCCCGAAGTTCCGCTAGCATCGGTTCGCGCCCAACATCGAGCCGTTCCGAATTCCCGGGTGTGCGTCTTTCAACGAACACCGAGTCTTCCTCGAATATGTGGCCGTGGGGGTACTTCTTGACCTCGCTAAGAGGCACTCGCGAACCGGAACACATGGCCTCGAGCAAGTCCGATGTGGATGGTTTCTGGTCCATGTTCACCCGGCCCCACTGAGTGTGAAGCTGGAGACCCATCCTCCTAGCCACTCCCCAGAAGAATTCCCATTCTTCGATCACATCTGAACCTTCGGGAGTCTCTATGAGCTTGGGGCCGTACTGAGCGTAAGGCGCCGGATAGCCCTGAGCGAATCCGAATACGCCAGACAACGCCTCGTTCGGGAACGTCGTATCCTCACGCTCGAAGGAGAGCT
>DASCML010000087.1:0-5201 GCA_036010925.1 Dehalococcoidia bacterium
AACATTCGTTCGGACGTCCCGATTATTCGGACAGCCGGACATGAGTCAAACTCGCGATCTCTTTGAACGCGACTATTAACTGGTCCTCGGTTGGCGCCTTGAAGAACTTCCCGCCGGTTCGCTCCGCGATCTCTTGCATGAGCGCGTCGTCCGAGTTGGCCCCGTATCCAATGGTGTAGACGATAATCCCGTATTCGGCAGCATAACCTGCCTGATCGAGCGTTCGGCTTCGCGCCGTCGGCTTATCGTATCCAAGGCTTGAGCAGTCCACAGACGTTGATTCGGCGCAATAGCGGTTGGCGATCCCATCGGAGAGGAGCACGATCACGTGCTTGGCGTTCGAGCGGCCTCTTTCAACGATCTCCCTGTTGGCTAGGTAGAAACCGTGCGCGATGTTCGTTAGTGCGTCTTTCTTCCCGAACGCGGTGGGGTCCGGCGATGTCGCAATCGTCGCCTTCACATGCGTGAGCGAGTTGGACATCGGCATTTCCAGCGTGGCTCTCGTCGCAAAGTGCGCATAACCCACGCGGTCGTATCGGCTGTCCATCTGGTCGGTGAAGACTTGGCCGCCCGTCTTCACATATTCCCAGCCGAAGTATGGCCCGGCGCCGGCCTGCTGGCAGGTGTTTCCGCGCGGTCTCCGGTCCGGATAGTGTGAGGTTGCACTGTATATCTGACCGTTATTGGGATTTCGAACTGCTCTCTCTACGTGGACCTGGTCCGGCTCTTCGAGCCTCGTGACTTCCATCCACTCGCTGCGGTAGGAACTTTCAAGTCTGAAGACCTGGCCAACGAGCATGTAAGAACTCAGAGGAAGCAACGGATTATTCTTGCGAACTCGAAACGACGTCTGTTGGCTATTAATCCCGTTCCGTAGCCGCACCTGGCTGATGTATTGACCATTTGGCCCATGGCTGTCCCAGCACATTGACCCCGACCGGTCGAGGACCACCACGGCATCCACAACCATTGATTCCGCGACCGCACCGGCAGTTATGTGAAACGAATCGATTCCGAAGATGCTGGCGAAGATTGTTGGCAGATGTGCTTCGCCCTCTAGTGCAATCGCATTCCCCGCCAGCGGAGAACTGATGACGAGCTGGGGGCCTGAGCCTTGAGACTGAAGAGATTCAGTATTCGTGTCAAAGTAGTCTTGAGCCTGGTTGTACGCCTCTTCTTTGTCCGGCAGACTCTGGGCTGCTGCAAGGGCTGCCGCGTCAACCGCAGATTGCATCTGTGTGCGAGCCCAAACCAACCGGCCCACATCCACACTCATGGCGACGAACCCGATGAGAGCGACGGACGAGAGCGCGAACATGACCAGGGTCTGCCCGCTCTCGTCCCGAGCCACTTGTCGAAAGAAAGTCTGAATTCCGAACATGGCACCGCCCCTGCACACTTCCGTCGCCGCTTCTGAAACCAGTCTTGTTGTCGCCATCGAGGCTTGCCATCCGAGTCGACCCTGACACGGCCCACTTGCGACCCTCAAATTCGGGTCCGACGATGACGACGACGGGAACGGAGGCAGCTGGGCCAACAACTACCGGGAAGACATCATCAATGGTTCTGAGCCCACGTTCCCGATTGGAGATCAGAACCGGCCCGAGACCGGAAACATGGCAGGACCTACGAGCGACGCAGTTCGTACCGGGCTCGCGAACCAGCACATCAGGCCAGGTGGGCCACGGGGGCGCAAGGACCGGCCGTTTTGGGCACCCGGTCCTTGTATCTCCAGCCCCATTCCGCCCTCGTCACCGGTCTTCAGATTGACAGGTCTTTCAGGGCACATTTAGCATCGAAAGAACATCGTCGGCGCGAGGGATATGCCGAAGTACATATTCGTAACGGGTGGAGTCGTCAGCTCGGTCGGCAAGGGTATCTCCACCGCCAGCCTCGGAAGAATCCTCAAATCCCGGGGCCTCTCAGTAAACATTCAAAAACTCGACCCCTATCTCAACGTGGACCCGGGGACGATGTCTCCCTATCAACACGGCGAGGTCTTCGTCACGGATGATGGCGCCGAGACCGACCTCGACTTGGGCCATTACGAACGCTTCTTGGACCAGGACCTCACGAGCATGTCATCTGTGACCAGCGGTCAGGTTTATCGGGCTGTGCTGGAACGGGAGCGCCACGGCGACTACCTGGGAGGCACCATCCAACACGTGCCCCATCTCACCAACGAGATCAAGGATCGAATCAGATCGGCAGCGGACGGGCACGACGTCGTAATCTGCGAGGTGGGCGGAACCGTAGGTGACATCGAGGGGGAAGCCTTCCTCGAGGCCATCCGCCAGATCCGACACGAGGAGCCCCGCGATACCTGCCTCAGCGTCCACGTGACCTTCCTCCCCTACGTAGGCGCGACCGGCGAATTGAAGACAAAGCCCACGCAGCACTCTGTTCGCGAGCTCCGTTCGAAGGGCATCCAGCCCGACGTGATCTTGCTTCGTAGCGATCAAACGGTGACGCGCGACATTCTGGACAAAGTCGCGCTCTTCTGCGACGTGGACCCAGCCGCCGTCATCCCACTCGAAACTGTGAGCTCGATTTACCAGGTCCCATTGATTCTTGAATCCTTTGGACTTGGAGATTATATGATTTCGAGGCTCGCTTTCCGGGGCAAGCACGACCTGGCTGAATGGCAAGCCATGGTCGACGGTCTGACCCATTCCGACGAGTCAACTGAAATCGCGATAGTCGGCAAGTACGTCGAACTCCGGGATGCCTACATGTCCGTCAAGGAGTCACTCGTGCACGCTAGCATTCATCACAAGATGGACGTCGACGTGCGCTGGCTTCATGCGGAAGACTTCGAGTCCCATCCGCCCGACGAACTCCTTTCAGGGGTCCACGGGATCATCGTGCCGGGGGGCTTTGGAGTTCGCGGCTGGGAAGGCAAGATCAACGCCGCAAGATACGCCCGCGAACACCGGGTTCCGTACCTCGGGCTCTGCCTCGGTCTCCAGGCCATGGTCACGGAATTCGCGCGCAACGTACTCTCGCTCCCGGACGCAAACTCAACAGAGCACGATCCCGAGTCACCGCACCCGGTGATCAGTCTCCTGGATGAGCAGACCGGCGTGCGCGACAAGGGCGGCACAATGAGGCTCGGCGCCTATCCATGTCAACTCATTCCTGGCAGCGTCGCTGCCGACAGCTACGGCGCGGACCTCATCCATGAACGGCACCGCCACCGCTGGGAGTTCAATAACTTCTACCGGGGAATGTTGGAGGCAGCCGGGCTGCGCGTAAGTGGAACCTCGCCGGACGGCAACCTCGTCGAGATCACCGAAATAGCAGATCATCCGTTCATGCTCGGCACTCAATTCCACCCCGAGCTCCGCAGTCGCCCAAACCGGCCCCACCCACTGTTCCGCGAGTTCGTCAGTGCCGCCTTCAGGCATCAGGGCGCTCTGAACTCGGGAAACTCTCCTGAACCGCTCGTAACGACCGCCCCGGAGACCCAGACCGGCATTGGCGCCTAGTCGCTGCCAAGCTCCCGCGGTTTCACCCTCGGCTTGACCACGTTCCAGGCCACGGCGGTAACCTCCTCAGGCGGCGTGGACCCGTCCAGCGTGACCCACGTGCCTGGCTGTGCCTGCTGAGCGAGGGCCCTGTACCCTTCGCGAACCCGATCGTGAAATTCAGCGGCCTCATAGCCGGTATTCACAGCTCCGGTTTCACCGGACTTGCGCCCGAGGCCTTCGGCCGGGTCGATGTCGATCAGAAGAGTCAGGTCCGGCTGCAGACCGCCGGTTGCAATTACGTTCACAGCCTTCAGCCTAGTCATGTCGAGGTCCCGGCCATGCCCCTGGTACGCGAGAGTACTCGCCGCGTAACGATCACAAAGCACAACGTGGCCAGCGTCCAGCGCTGGGCGGATAACCTTGGACACCAGCTGAGCCCTCGCAGCAACGAAGAGAAACGTCTCGGACCAAGGCGAAAGGTCGTTGCTGCGAAGTAAGTCCCGTATCTGCTCGCCAAGAGGCGTACCGCCAGGCTCCCGGGTGGTAGTGA
Organism: Dehalococcoidia bacterium; assembly: GCA_036010925.1. GTDB lineage: Bacteria > Chloroflexota > Dehalococcoidia > Tepidiformales > Tepidiformaceae > DASCML01. Next base: position 4,021 of record DASCML010000087.1, read on the forward strand.
CCTCACGCCCGACGTCTTCGATCCGCCGCCTGAGCTCGTCCATCAGCGTCGACTTGCCGGCGCCTTCGCCGCCCTCAAGGGCGAGGAACAGGCCTTGCTGCTCTGTCATCGCCGACGAAGAGCAGGGCCCGGCGCACCGCCAGACGGGAGAATTCTTACACGCCTGTTGGGCTCTCTGCCGGAGCTCTTGCTTTCGAGGTTGTAGCGACCGGCAAGCTGGTGCTGGATTCTTCGCACGTAACTGCCGCCGGGCTGAAGCTCAATGGGCTGGCCATCTTCGATGACCCGGGCAATGGCATCCTCAGTATCGCGAAACACCTCGGTAATCGGATCAGTTCGCACCGGCGGTAGCAAATCGTCTTCGTTAGCTCGGAACTGGATCAGTGCCTGCTCCATCTGAAAGGCCGTATTGGCCTTTATTACGTAGATCGGCAGCGCGCGTTCCTCCGCCTCCCGGATCGCGCCGCTGCGGTTGCGGTAGTGGGGTCGCAGAGTGATAACGGCATCCGCATTCTCCGCGTTATCGACGATGGCAACATTCACGCCGGTCGCTCGGACTGCATGATCCAGCCGGCTCCGAGAAAGCCCAAACGGGAACAGCCGTATCGCGGCGGACGGGTTAGGGCTGCCGCGCGTCCTGTCGCCGCGGGCGAGGTCTCCGTCCTTGAACTCGCCACCCTCCGAGCGCTGTTTTCGGCCCGCCCGGTTCTCGCGCGGCATCGAGTTCGCTACTTCCTCCGCCTCTACTTCCTCAAATTTTCCGTCGAGCCCCAGGCGCCTTGCAACAGGCTTTACGGGCCAACCTCGCAGCAGCGAGTCCACGGTCGTGGAAACATCGGCGTGCACCGCCACCCGTTCCCAGTCCTGGATCTCGACGACAATGTCGAAGGTTGGCGGCGCCTTTCGCTCGAGGATCGACTTTTGCGTGCCGCGTCGGCGCGCCTCGTCGTCGCCGAGAGTTACAGATTGAATGCCGCCCACCAAGTCCGTCAGCGTCGGGTTCATGATCAAGTTCTCAAGCACAGTGCCATGCGCGGTACCAATCAGCTGAACACCTCTTTCCGCGATGGTCCTGGCTGCTGCAGCCTCGAGTTCCGTGCCGATTTCATCGATAACAATGACTTCAGGCATGTGATTCTCAACGGCCTCGATCATCACAGCATGCTGAGCGGCGGGGGTCA